>NZ_JBSFJV010000030.1:0-88246 GCF_053598235.1 Kitasatospora sp. NPDC001159 | reverse complement strand
GGTGGCGGCGGAGAGGCGGTTGCGCAGTTCGACGGAGCTGACCGAGCCGAAGCCGACGTCCTTGAAGGCCCGGTCGGGGTCGACGAGGTCCGACGCCTTCGGATGTTCAGGGGGCGGAAGAGTCGGCCTGTACGCCGGGTTCTGTCTCCCGGGTTGCTTGCGCGGCCCGGGGAGGCGGCCATCCATCTAGGGCTGCCGTTGCCGACAGCCTCGTGCGGTCTACCCGCGGACTCGGGCGAGCAGCCTTCAAACGTCCGCGCACGGTGCCCGAGGGCACCGATCTTGACCTTGCTCCAGGTGGGGTTTACCTAGCCGGCCGGGTCACCCCGGTCGCTGGTGGTCTCTTACACCACCGTTTCACCCTTACCCACGCGCCAAAGCGGTGGGCGGTCTGCTTTCTGTGGCACTGTCCCGCGGGTCACCCCGGGTGGGCGTTACCCACCACCCTGCTCTGTGGAGCCCGGACGTTCCTCGGCGGGTCAGGGACCCGTCGCGACCGCCCGGCCGGCTCTTCCGCCGTAATGGTCATCGTAGCCGCTCGGGCGGAGCCTCCCGTACACCGGACCGGGCCGCGGGCGGCTCGGCGCCGAGGCGAGCGGCCACCCGGGCGGCGGTCCCGGTGGCCCAGGCGGTGGTGGTGAGCAGGCCGAGGGCGAGGATCACGGCCGGGGCGGACAGGCCGCGGGCGGATCGGTGTACGGCTCGGCGTTGCAGTCCAGGAACAGCAGCATCGCCTCGAAAGCGGTGCACTTGTTGCGGTCGACCAGCGGGTGGTTGCGGGACAGGCTCTGGCCGAGGGCCGCCCCCCTGGTCCACAGGTCGGGGTGGGCGTCGCCGCCGAACAGGCTCGCCTGCGGGCGGGCGATCGCATCTCGCTCACTCTTCTCGCTGCTCACCGTAGTGGTGAACGTCGGACGCTCCCACCGAATTGCCGGTCCGTCACGCGACCGTCGCGGCCGGTGTAAGCGCTCGTAGGGTGGGGGCGAGTGGGCGTGCGCGAAGGGGGTCCGGGTGATGGGTGGTGCGGTGCGGGTCGCCGGGGGTGTGGTGGCGGCGGGCTTGGGGGTGACCGGGGTGCTGCACGCGGTGTGGGCGGTGACGCCGTGGCCGTTGCGGACGCCGGAGGAGTTCGCGGACGCCGTGGTGGGGACGGGGGACGGGGTGCCGCCGGCGCGGGCGTGCCTGGCGGTGGCGGGGTTGTTGGGGGCGGCCTCGTACCTGGTGGGGGCGGAGGCCGGGGTGCTGCCGCGGGTGGGGCCGCGGAGGTTGCGGCGGGCCGGGGTGCGGACGGTGGCAGGGGTGCTGTTGGCGCGCGGGGTGGGCGGGCCGGTGGTGTTCGGGCGGGTGAGCGAGCGCACCGAGCGGTTCCGGCGGCTGAACGTGCGCTACTACTCGCCCCTCTGTGTGGCGCTGGGAGCCGGAGCGGCCGCAGTAGGGTGGCGGGGTTCGTCCGCCACACACTGTTGAGGAGTCCGCTGTGCTGGTGCTGTTGCCGCCCTCGGAGGGCAAGGCCGGGTCCGGGGACGGCGAGCCGGTCGCGCTCGACCGGCTGTCGCTGCCGGGGCTGACGGCGGCGCGCGGCGTAGTGCTGGACGCGCTGGTCGGCCTCTGCCGGGGCGACGAGGACACCGCGGCCGAGGTGCTGGGGCTCACCCCCGGTCTGCGCGGCGAGATCGCCAAGAACGCCGGTCTGCCGACGGCGGGTGCCCGTCCGGCGGCCGAGGTGTACACGGGGGTGCTGTTCGACAACCTGGGCCTGGCCACCCTGGACGCCGCTGCGTACGACCGGGCCGAGCGTTCGCTGCTGGTGTTCTCCGGCCTGTGGGGCGCGGTGCGGATCTCGGACCGGATCCCGTCCTACCGCTGCTCGATGGGCGTGAAGCTCCCGGGGCCGGGGGCGCTCGGCGCGTACTGGCGGGGCGCGATGGCCTCCGTACTGCCGGAGGCGGCGGACGGGCTGGTGCTGGACCTGCGCAGCTCCGCGTACGCGGCGGCCTGGAAGCCGGCCGGCGAGGTGGCCTCCCGTACCGCGACCGTCCGGGTGCTGCAGGAGCGGGGCGGCAAGCGCACGGTGGTCAGCCACTTCAACAAGGCGACCAAGGGCCGGCTCGTCCGGGACCTGCTGGTCACCGGGGCCGAGCCGAAGACGCCGGGTGAGCTGATGGACGCGCTGCTGGAGCTGGGTCACCGGGCCGAGCTGGCGGCGGTGGGCACGGCGCGCAAGCCGTGGCAGCTGGACGTGGTGGTCACGGACGTGCACTGAACCCCCTGGGCGGTCCCAGGGGTGGTCAGCGCAGGTGCGAGGTGTCGTTGAGCAGCCGCAGCGAGGCGTTGCCGTCCGCGTAGTACTGGACGGCGCAGATCGAGGCCGCGGACAGCTCCATCCGGTACATCGAGTCCGGCGGGGCGCCGAGCGCCAGCCGGACCAGGGTCTTGATCGGGCTGACGTGCGAGACCACCAGCACGGTCTTCCCCGCGTACCGGGCGAGGATCCTGTCCCGGGCGACACCGGCCCGGTGGGTGAGCGTGGTGAAGCTCTCGCCGCTGCCGCTCGGCTTGGCCTTGGCGGAGCGGAGCCAGGCGGCCAGGTCCTCGGGGTAGCGCTCCTGCACCTCGCCGAAGGTCAGGCCCTCCCAGTCGCCGAAGTCGACCTCGCGCAGCCCGTCCTCGTACCGGACCTCCAGGCCGAGCCGGGCGGCGACGGTCTCGGCGGTCTGCCGGGTGCGGAGCATCGGGGAGGCGACCACCGCCTGGATGCTGCCGCGCGCGGCCAGCGCCTCGGCGGCCCGTTCGGCCTGCCAGCGGCCCTTGTCGGAGAGCTCCGGGTCGGTGCCGCCGCTGCCGGAGAAGCGCTTCTCCGGGGTGAGCGGGGTCTCGCCGTGGCGCAGCAGGACGAAGGTGGTGGGGGTGCCGAGGTCGGCGGGGGCGGCCCAGCCGGCCTTGGGGGCGGGGGTCTCCAGCGGCGGCTCGTCGACGACCGCGGCCTTGGGCTTCGGCTCCCACCGGAGGCCGGCCCGGCCGGCGTCCATCGCCTCGTTGGCCAGCCGGTCGGCGTCCTTGTTCCGCTCGCGCGGGATCCAGGTGTAGGTGACCCGGCCGCGCGGGAAGACCGTGCGCGCCTCGGCGGCGAGCGGCTGCATGTCGGGGTGCTTGATCTTCCAGCGCCCGGACATCTGCTCGACGACCAGCTTGGAGTCCATCCGGACGTCCACCGAGGCGTCCGGGTCGAGCTCGCGGGCCGCCCTGAGGCCGGCGATCAGTCCCCGGTACTCGGCCACGTTGTTGGTGGCGTGGCCGATGAACTCGGCGGCCTCGGCGACGAGCTGCCCGGTGTCTCCGTTCCGGACCACCGCGCCGTAGCCGGCCGGCCCCGGGTTGCCCCGGGACCCGCCGTCCGCCTCGACGATGAAGCGCGACGGCACCGGCTCAGACGCCCGAGTCCGCGGTGCGGACCAGGATCCGCGAGCAGTTCTCGCAGCGGACGACCTTGTCGGCCGGCTCGGCCTTGATGGCGTTCAGCTCGGTGATCGAGAACTCGGTGCGGCAGCCCTCGCAGCGGCGCTGGTAGAGGCGGGCCGCGCCGACGCCGCCCTGGGTCTCGCGCAGCTTGGCGTACAGCTTCAGCAGGTCGGCCGGGATGACGGCGGCCACGGTCTCGCGGTCGCGCTTGACCTTGTCGGCCTCGCCGTCGATCTCGGCGAAGGCGGCGTCGCGGCGGCCCTCGGCCTCGGCGAGGACGACGGTGGAGTGCTCCAGGCGGGCGCTCAGCTCCTCGACCCGGGTCTGGGCGGACTCCTGGCGCTCCATGATCTCCAGCACGACCTCCTCCAGGTCGCCCTGGCGCTTGGCCAGCGAGCCGATCTCGTGCTGGAGGTTCTCCAGGTCCTTCGGCGAGGTGATCGCGCCGGAGTCCAGGCGCTGCTGGTTGCGGGCGGCGCGGGAGCGGACCTGCTCGACGTCCTGCTCGGCCTTGGTCAGCTCGCGGGCGGTGTCGCCCTTCTGGGCCTCGGCGGCGACGACGAGGTCCTTGAGGGCCGTGTGGTCGGCGATGGCCTTCTCGATCTCGGCGTGCTCCGGCAGGCTCCGGCGCCGGTGGGCCAGCTGGTCGAGCTTCGAGTCGATGGCCTGGAGGTCGAGCAGGCGGATCTGGTCGGCGGGCGCGGCGTTCAAGCGGAAAGCTCCTGTGAATCGGGTCAGGCGGTGAAGGACATGGGGGCGTGCGCGGTCCACGGGTCGGTGACCCGGTGGGAGACCTTGGTCTCCACGGTCCAGCCGCGCTGGTCGGCGGCGGCCAGCAGGGCGCGCTCCGCCAGGGCGAGCCAGGGCCACTCGGTGGCCCAGTGGGCGGCGTCGATCAGCGCGACCGGCGCGGCCTCGGCGGCCTCGGACGCCGGGTGGTGGCGCAGGTCGGCGGTCACGTAGGCGTCCACGTCGGCCGCCCGTACGTCGGCGAAGAGGCTGTCGCCCGAGCCGCCGCACACCGCGACCCGGCTGATCAGCCGGTTCGGGTCGCCGGAGACGCGCACCCCGGCGGCGGTGGCGGGCAGGCCCCTGGCGACCTGCCCGGCGAAGGCGGACAGGGTCAGCGGGGGTTCCAGCAGGCCGATCCGGCCGGTCCCGCGGCGGCCCAGCGGGTCGGTCGGGTCCGGCACCAGCGGGCCGGTGACCCGCAGGCCGACCGCCTCGGCGAGCGCGTCCGAGACGCCGGGGTCGGCGTGGTCGGCGTTGGTGTGGGCGACGTGCAGCGCGATGCCGTTGGTGATCAGCGTGTGCACCACCCGGCCCTTGAAGGTGGTGGCGGCGACGCTGGTGGTGCCGCGCAGGTAGAGGGGGTGGTGGGTGACGACGAGGTCGGCGCCCCACTCCACGGCCTCGTCGACGACCGCCTGGACGGGGTCGACGGCGAACAGCACGCGACTGACCTCGGCCTGAGGGTCCCCGCAGACCAGGCCGACGGCGTCCCAGGACTCCGCCCACTGCGGCGGGTAGACCGCTTCGAGCGCGGTGATGACGTCGGACAGTTTCGGCACCTGTCGAGACTACCGTGCGCGCGGGTGCGGTCGGGCCTCGGCCGTTCGGGGGGTCGACTCCGTCGGTGTTCGGACGCGGGTGCCGTGGGCGTACGGATGCGCGTCAACCCGGCACGGAGGCACGCCAACCTGCGGTGGGGCGCTCGTACGGGCCCGCACGAGCCGTGCGCGCCCGCGCGCCGGGCGCTCGTGGCGCACAACAGGGCCCTCGCACGAATTCGAAACCGCCTACGGATCACCCTTACGAGTGAAGTGACCGGGTCTGCGTTGAGGCTTCGGTTTTCTCGAAACTAACTTCAGTCCTGCGAACGGGAGTTGCCCCAGTCGCCTCCGGCCCTTGGCGAGCCGGGGGCCGAGAAGGGGTCCGCCGAATCAAGTCCTGGTGAGACCGGACCGATGGCGGAACACAGGGATGTGGTGTTCCTGCCTGTCGAGGCGCTCCCGTTCATTCCGAGGAAACCGATCAGGCCGGGCCGTGGTGCCGCGGGTGCCGAGCAGCGGCACCCGCGGCGGGACGGCCGAGACGAAGGGATGTGGCGGCGAATGAGGGCGGGCACATCGCTGCGTACGGCCGGGGGCCGGGGATCGGCGGGGCGCGGGCCGGGTGCGGCCGGTTCGTGGCCGGAGACGACGCGGGCGGCGCTGGCCGGTGCCGGCGGCCGGGGAGGCGACGGCGGCTGGGACGTCACCGTCGGTGGCTTCTGGTGCACGGCCAGGCCGTCCGCGTCATCACCCCTACCGGAGCAGGGATGGAAGCTTCATGTGAGCGCGGCGTCGGTGGTGGGCGGCGAGGTGCTCGCGGCGGTGGTGCGGGTGCTCGCCGCGGACCCGTGCAGCTTCAAGTTCGCCGCCGGGGAGGAGCGGCTGCGCGAGCTCAACTCCCGCAACAGCGAACGGGGTTCGGCGGGAAAGTTCATCACCGTCTACCCGGTGGACGACGCCCAGTTCCAGCGGCTGGCGGCCGAACTGGACCGGGTCACGGCCGGGCTGCCGGGCCCTGTGGTGCTCTCCGACCGGCCGTACCGGCCGGGCAGCCGGGTGCACTACCGGTACGGCGCGTTCGCGTCGCGGGCGGAGCTGGGCAACGACGGGGAGTACCGGTCGGTGCTGCGCGGGCCCGCCGGGGAGCGGGCCGAGGACGTGCGCGGCGGGTCGTACCGGGCACCGGGGTGGGTGCGGGACCCGTTCGCCGTGCCCGCCGCCCCCGCGGTCGCCGTCGTCGCGGGCCGGCGGAAGGGCGGGGTGCTGCTGGCCGGGCGGTACGCGGTGACCGCCGCCCTACGGCACGGTGCCAAGGGAGGCGTGTTCCTCGGGCGGGAGGCGGCCAGCGGCGTGGAGGTCGTGGTCAAGCAGGCCCGCGCCCACATCGAGGTCGACCGCGCCGGGACGGACGCCCGCGACGCGCTGCGGCACGAGGCCGCGCTGCTCGCCCGTCTGGACGGGCAGGAGCTGGCGCCGCGCGCCGTCGAACTGATCGAGCAGGACGACTCCGTCTTCCTGGTGCAGGAACGAATCGCCGGACAGCCGCTGGGCGCCTGGGTCGCGACCCGGCTGCGGCGCGACGGCAGCCCGGACGTGGACTGGGCCGAGGCCGGGCCGGTGGTGCACGGGCTGCTCGACCTGGTCGAGCGGGTACACGCCCAGGGGCTGGTGCTGCGCGACCTCTCCCCCGGCAATGTGATGGTCCGCCCGGACGGCAGCCTGCGGCTGGTCGACCTCGAACTCGCCGCCGAGACCGGCCACCGGGCCGGCTCGGCCGGCACCCCCGGCTACCGCGCCCCGGAACAGGGGCGGCTCGCCCTCGCCGGCTCCTGTGTCGCCGACCCGGCCGTGGACCTGTACGCGCTCGGCGGGCTGCTCTTCCTGCTCGCGACCGGGCACGACCCGCTGTTGCCGGAGGACCTGCCGCAGGCGCGTCCGGTCGCCGAGCGCCTCGGGCGCTGGCTCGTCCTCGCGGCCCGCACCGGTGCGACGGCGCGGCGGCTGGCGCCGCTGGTGCTGGGGCTGCGGGCGGAGGAGCCCGGGCAGCGGTGGGAGGTGGCGCGGGTTCGGGCGGCGCTGGGCGGCACCGCTTCCACCGCCGTCGCCCCGCTCTGGCGGACCACCGCCCGGCAGCACGCGGGCCCCTCGCCCCGGCGCGCCGACGGCCCGACCCTCGACCGCCTGCTGCACGACGGCCTGCGACACCTCGCCACCTCCGCGACGCCCGAGCGGCCCGACCGGCTCTGGCCCGTCGTCCCCGCCGGGGAGCGGACGGACCCCTGCAACGTGCAGCACGGCGCCGCGGGCGTGCTCGCCGTACTGGCGCGGGCCGCGGCGGCCGACGGGCTGCCGGAGGCGGTACGGACGGAGGCCGCGCGCACGGCCCGTACCGCCGCGGACTGGATCGAGCGGCGGATCGCGGCCGAGCCGGTGGTGCTGCCCGGGCTGCACTTCGGGCGGTCGGGGACGGCGTGGGCGCTGCTGGACGCCGCGGGTGCGCTGGACGACGCCGGGTTGGCGGAGCGGGCGGCCGGGCTCGCCCGCCGGGTCGCCGTCGAGTGGCCCAACCCCGATGTGTGCCACGGCGCGGCGGGCGCCGGATTCACCCAACTCCGCTTCGCTGCCGAGGACTTCGGGCCTGAGAGCTTCGGGGCTGACATCGGGGCGGGTTTCGGGCGGGACTTCCTCCCGCGGGCAGCCGCCTGCGCCCGCACCCTGCTGACCGCCGCACGGCAGGAGTCGTACGGGACAGTCTGGCCGGTGCCGGCGGACTTCGACTCGGCGCTCGCCGGGATCACCCACCTGGGCTTCGCGCACGGCGCGGCGGGCGTGGGCGCCTTCCTCCTCGCCGCCGCCGCAGCCGTCGAGGACCAGACCCTGCGCGCTGACGCACTCCGCGCCGCCGTCGACGCCGGGCGGACACTCGCCACAACCGTACGGTGGGGCGCCGACCGGCGGACCGCCTGGTGGCCGCAGAGCGCGGCCGACCCCGAGCACATCCGGCTCTCCCACTGGTGCAGCGGCTCCTCCGGCGCGGGCAGCTTCCTGCTCCGGCTCTGGCGGGCCACCGGTGACGCCGCCACTCTCGACCTCGCCCGCGCCGCCGGGCGGGCCGTACTGGCCGGACGCTGGCACAGCGGGGTGAGCGCCTGCCACGGCCTGGCCGGCGACGGCGAGTACCTGCTGGACCTCGCCGAGGCCACCGATGAGCACGAATTCCGCAGCGGCGCCCGGGAGTTGGGCCAGTTGATCGCCACGCGAGCCGCCCTGCGCGACGGCCTGCTGACCCTCCCCGACGAGACCGGCACCGGCTGCGCCACCGCCTACGGCACCGGCACCGCGGGCCCGCTGGCCTTCCTGCTCCGACTGCGCCACGGCGGCTCCCGGCTCTGGCTCGACCCCACCCCGCCCACGCGGCGCCGAATCCCCTCCGGCGCGGGCGGGGTGAGCGAGGCATGAACGTGGCCACCCGCACCACCACCCAGGCCCTGCGGCGGCTCAGCTTCGCCTTCTCCGCCGACGGCAGCCACGCGGCCTGCCTGGCAGCGGCCGCCGACAGCGGCTGGTACGTTGAGAGTTGGCGACTCCCGGCGAACGGCGAACCGGCCGCGCCGACCCCGCTGCCACTGTCCGGCAACCGCTCGGAGAGCCTGCGCTCGCAGCTGGTCGTCCTGCCCGACGGCTCGGTGCTGATCTGCCGGCACGACGGCGAGCGGCACGACCTGGTCCGCCTCTCGTACGGCGAGAACGCCGCCGTCGAGCAACAGTTGGCCTCGCTCCGGATGCCCGGACTGCGCCTGCTGCCGCTCCCGGTGCCGCCCGGCGCCGGTCCGCGCACACCGGTGGCGCTCGCGCTCGGCACCGACACCCGTCCGGCGACCACCGCCTGGCTGGTCCGGGCGGACGGCAGCGAGCCCGTACAGATCGCCGAGATCCCCGGCCTGCACGGCGGCGGCGCCTGGCTGGACCGGGCGGGCTCACTGCTCGCGCTGGACCGGGTGGCCGGCGGGCTGGTCCGCAGCGTGGTGCTGGACCTGCGCAGCGGGACCACCACACCGCTGCTGGAGATCGGCGAGCGCAGCAACGACCGGCTGGTGCTGTTCGACCCGGACAGCCACTTCGCGATGGTGCGCAGCGACGCGCCGGGCGTCGACCGGCTCGGCTGGGGCGTGCTGGGCGGCGGCGAGCCGCTGCGGTTCCCGGAATGCCTGCACGTCGCGGGCATGCTCCTGCGGCCGGTCGCGCTACGGCAGGCGGCGGACGGCCCCCGGGTCGCGGTGCAGATCGACCACGGCGCCGGGTCGGCGCTCGCCCTGTGGCGGCCCGCCGTCAGCCGGCTGGACCCGCTGCCGGTGCCGCCCGGGCGGCTCGGCGCGGTCGGGCACTGGGGCGAGGCGGGGCTGCGGATCCCGTACTCCTCGCCCGACCACCCGGCGGCGCTGGCCACCCTGGACGTGGACGCCCTGCTGGCGCACGGCCCGGTCCCGGCCGGTTCGGGCCCGGTGCCGCTTCCGCTCCAACTCGCGCCGCTGGCCTCGGGGTTGCCCGGCCCGTGGCGGGACACCGTACTGCCCTGGCAGCCCGGCGGGCTGCGCGCCGCCCGTACCCCGCCTGCCGGTTGGCGCCTCGACGGCAGCACGCCGCCCGGCGACGGCGGCTGCTGGCAGCCCGCACAGAGCCTCGAACTCGCTGGCCCGGCTGGCCCGTTGGAGGCCGTGGTGTACGGCGGGGACTCCTGGCTGAGCAGCCCGCACCTGGTGCTGGCGCTGCACGGCGGCCCCGCGGACGCCTGGCGGCTGGAGTTCGACCCGGCGTTGCAGCGGATGGCCGCCGAGGGCCTGGCGGTGGTCGCGCCCAACCAGCGCGGCTCCACCGGCTACGGGGTGCCGCACGCACTGGCCATCCGGGGCGCCTGGGGCGGGCCCGACCTGGACGACGTGCTGTACCTGCTGGAGGGCATCGCCGGCCAGCGCGCGGCGCTCGGCCTGGAACCGCCCGCACTGTTCGGGGTCAGCTACGGCGCCTTCCTGGCCCTGCTGGCGGCCGCGCACGCGCCGGCCGAGCAGGTCGCCCGCTGCGCGGTGGTCGCCCCGTTCCTGTCCGGCGCCCGACTGCTCGCCGAAGCAGCGCCCCCCGTAAGGGCGTTGACCACTCGGCTGGGCGGCGACGAGCCGATCGCGGACGCCCGCGGCCCGCGCGACGTGTTGCAGCTGGCGCACCGGCTGCGCGCGCCACTGCTGGTGGTGCACGGCAACCGGGACGAGGTCGTGCCGGTGAGCCAATCCCGTTCACTGCGGCACGAGTTGCTGCGGATCGGCCGGGTCGAGGGCGCGGACTTCCGGTACGTCGAGGCGGCCGGTTCCGGGCACGAGGTGCTGGCCGAGGAGGGCGCCGCCGTGCTGCACGAGCTGCTGGCCGCGTTCCTGCGGACCGGCCGACCGGGCTGATCCCGGCTTTCCACGGACTCCCGGACCCAGTGCGGTCCGGGGCATCACCCCCGGTGCGGCGGATGGAGGCCGCCCGGGGCGCAACACCCGACGCCCGCAGGCAGATTGCGGCGGGCGTGAACTCAAGGGGAGGACCCGATCATGGAGAACATGGTGGACTTCGAGACCGACATCGCGGCGCTGCAGGACCTGCCGGAGACCGAGTCCGTCGAGCTGACCGGCCACGGCAGCGGCTGCCAGTACACCTGTCTCATCCTGACCTGCCTGATCTTCACCAACAGCTGAGCCATCGGCTCGGCCACCGGCTGATCAGGCGGTAGCCACCAGGTGCCGTCCCCGCCTGTCCGGACAGGCGGGGACGGCACCCGTCTTCTCCCACTGTTTCCAATCCCCCGACGGGAGTCACGACTTGCCCCGCCGCCCCACCGGCTGGACCCTCGCCCTCGGCATCGCCCTGCCGGTCGAGGCCGCCACCACCCTCGCACTGCCCGCCGTGCTCGCCGGGGCCGTCGACGCCGTTCTCGGCCACCGGTCCGGGCCCGGCGCGCTCCTGCTGCTCACCGGCGTCCTGGTCGCGGCGGCCGCCGCCAACGCCACCGCCGCGGCCGCCGGACCGGCCTGCTCCGCCGAGGCCACCGCCGCCCTGCGTGGACGCCTGCTGCGCCACCTGCTCGCCCTCGGGCCGGGCGGCCGACTGCGCGGCGGGCCGCCGCCCGGCGACCTCTCCGCCCGGCTGCTGGGCTCGGCGGGCGACGCGGGCGGCCGGCTGCCCGCCGCGCTCGGCGCCGCCACCGCACTGCTCACCTCGGTCGGCGCGATCGTCGGGCTCGCGGTGCTGTCGCCGTGGCTGGCGCTCGCCTTCTTCGCGGGCGTGGTGCCCGGAGTCCTGCTGATCCGGCTCTTCCTGCGCCAGGCCGGGCCGGCCTTCGCCCGCTACCAGGAGGTGCAGGCCGACATCGCCGCCCGACTCAGCGGCGCCCTCGCCGGGCTGCGCAGCATCCACGCGGCGCGCGCCGAACAGCGCGAGGCCGCCCGGGTGTTGGCGCCGCTGCCGGAACTCTCCGCCGCCGGACACGCGCTCTGGGCGGCCCAGCGACGCACCGCCTGGCAGGCGACCCTGCTGATCGCCCTGGTCGAGGTCGCGGTGCTCACCACCGCCGGAGCCCTGCTCACGGACGGCACCCTCGCCCCCGGCGCGCTCGCCGCGGCGGCGGGCTGGGCGGCGCTCGGCGCGGGACTGTTCGAGCAGGTCGAGGCGCTGGTCGGGGTCGCCCACGCACGCGCCGGGCAGGCCCGGGTGGACGAACTGCTGGCGCTCGCGCCCGCGCCCAGCGGTACGGCGACGCTCCCGGCCGGCGGGCTCGGGGAGGTCTCGCTCCGGGGTGTGGTGGTGCGCGACGGCGACCGGGTACTGCTCGGTCCGCTCGACCTCACCGTCCCCGGCGGCCGTACGGTCGCCCTGGTCGGGCGCTCCGGCTCCGGCAAGTCCCTGCTGGCGGCGCTGCCCGGACGGCTGCGCGACCCCGACGAAGGCACGGTGCTGATCGACGGCGTCCCGGTGAGCAGCCTGTCGGCCGGCGAGCTGCGGCAGGCGGTCGGCTACGCCTTCGCCCGGCCCGCGCTGGTCGGCCGTACGGTCCGCGACGCGCTGGCCGGCGCCGGACCGGCCGAGGCGGCCGCCGCCCGGGCGGACGGCTTCCTGCGGCGACTGCCCCTGGGGTGGGACACCCCGCTGGACGACCTCCAGCTCTCCGGCGGCGAACTGCAGCGCCTCGGCCTCGCCCGCCTCCTGGCCCGCCCCGCCCGGGTCGTCGTCCTCGACGACGCCACCTCGGGCCTGGACCTCGCCACCGAACACCAGGTCACCCGAGCCCTCGACCACGCCACCCACGGCCGCACCCGCCTGGTCATCGCCCACCGCGCCACCATCGCCGCCCGCGCCGACCTCGTCGCCTGGCTGGACGCCGGCCACCTCCGCGCCCTGGCCCCCCACACTTCTCTACTGCCCCACCCCGACTACCGCGCGGCCCTGTCGGACACGGCACTGCAGGCAGCGACGGCCTGAGTCCCGGTGCGCCCCTTCCCACGCCGCACAGAAGGTCGGCGACGTCGACTCCCCATGCCGCTGCGCCTCGCGCGCAGGAAGTCGGCCCGATCGACTCCCTGCGCGAGCCGCCCCCAACGGAGACGGACTCCCATGCGACCCGAGCAGCCCCGCCCCCTTGCCCCACCCCGAACCGCACACGCACCTGCGCGTCAGCGGGTCGCTGGGGCTCCGGGCGGGCGGCGGAGGCGTCGGCGGGCTTCGGGGTGGGGGTTGTTGTTCCGGCAGTTGGGGAGCACCCGGGGGGCGTTGGTGCGGTTGCTCCTGTGGTCCGGGGTGGAGGCGCTGCCGCCGTTGCTCTCGGGGCTGTTCGTCTCGGCCGCGGTCGATCAGGGGTTCCTGGCCGGGCGACCGGCGGTCGGGGCGGCCTGGCTGGCGGGGTTCGGGGTGGCGATGGGGCTCCGGGCGTACGCGGCACGGGCCGGGTTCCCGTACCTCGCCGGGGTGGTGGAGCCGCTGCGGGACGCGTTGGTCGAGCGGGTGGTCCGCAGTGCGCTCGCGCGCCCCTCGGCGGATCCGGCCGAGGTCGCCAGGCTCACCGAACAGGTCGAGTCCGCACGGCAGTTGACCGCGACGTTGCTCCGCACCCTGCGCGGGGTGGGGGTCACGCTGTGCGCCGCCCTGATCGGGCTGACGCTGCTGGCGCCCGCCGTCCTGCCGCTGGTGCTGCTGCCGCTGCTGGCGGCGGGGCTGCTGTTCGTCCGGCTGCTGCGCCCGATGGTGGCGCGGCGGAGGGCGGCCGTGCTGGCCGAGGAGCGGCTCGCCGCGGACGCCGGACGAACCCTGCAGGGGCTGCGCGATGTGCAGGCGACGGGTACCGGGGAGGAGGTCGCCCGCGCGCTGGCCGAGGCCGCGCAGCAGAGCGCGGCCGCCTCCCGAGCACTGGGCCGGGCCTCCGCCCTGCGCGCACTCGTCGTGGCGCTCGGCGGACGGCTGCCGGTGCTGGCGGTCCTCGCCGCAGCTCCGTGGCTGCTCGCGCACGACGCGCTGACCGCAGGCGAGCTGCTCGGCGTCGCCACCTATCTGCTGCAGCAACTCGATCCGGCGGTAAGGACTTTGGCCGGTACGGTCGGCGGCTGGCTGCTCAACCTCGCCGTGGTGCTGGACCGCCTGGCGACGGTCACGGCCGACGGCAGCCCTTCCGGTGCGGGGATCGCCGAGGGCGGCTGGCGTGATGTCAGCGGGCCGGACCGGCCGCCCGGCGACCGGTTGAGCGCATCGGCCACCGGAGGCGGCTGGGCATCCCGGAAGCAGGCCGCGGGCGTTGGCACGGAAAGCGTCACCCCCGCCGGGGAGGTGCGCCTGCACGGCGTCCGCTACGCGCACGGTGCCGGCGCTTCGCCCGTGCTCGACGGGCTCGACGCGGCTTTCCTCCCCGGGGAGCACATCGCCGTTGTGGGGCCCAGTGGGACCGGGAAGTCGACCTTGGCGGCGCTCCTCGCCGGGCTGCTGGCTCCGGCGGCGGGCACGGTGACGGCGCCGTCGGCCGCCCTGCTGCCGCAGGAGGCGTATGTGTTCCCGGGGTCGGTGCGGGAGAACCTCGTCTGGCTCGCCCCGGCCAGCAGCCGTGAGCAGCTTGCTGCGGCCGTCCAGCGGCTGGGCGCCGAGGACCTGGTGGCGCGCCTGGGCGGGGTGGCGGGCACGCTGGGCGATCCGGGTGAACTGTCGCCGGGTGAGCGGCAGTTGATCGCGCTGGTGCGGACGTATCTGTCGCCCGCGCCGCTGGTGGTGCTGGACGAGGCGACCTGCCATCTGGATGCCGCCGCCGAGGAGCGGGTGGAACGGGCCTTCGCCGCCCGTCCCGGGACCTTGGTGGTGATCGCGCACCGGATCAGTTCGGCGTTGCGGGCGGATCGGGTGCTGTTGCTGGACGGTGGGCGGGGCGTGCTGGCGCGGCACGGGGACCTGCAGGTGCTGTCGCCGCTCTACCGGGAGCTGGTCGGGCACTGGCTCGACGCGGGACGCGCGCCGTGATCTCGATAGGATCTCGTCCGTTCCGGCCGTTATGGTGGCCGGGGCACGGGCCGCGATCACCGGCCGTGGCGCGTACCGAGCGCCCGATCGGGGACCCGACCATGCGCCGCCGGCGCCGGACGGGCGCCGATGACCTGCACCCTCCGCACGGAAAAGACGATTCTCATGTCCGACACCCTCACCGACACCACCGGAACCGTGGCCAACGGGACCGACGCCGACGAGAAGACGGCCGAGGACACCGCGACGCACGGCCGCCACCGCGGCGCGTCCGCGGCCGACGAAGCTCCCGGATCCGACCCGCACGGCCGCCACCGCGCGGCCGGCGCCCAGGCCTGAGCCAGGGAAGACGACCCAGGGGAAACAACGACGAGGGCCCGCCGGGGAACACCCCGGCGGGCCCTCGCGCGACGGCGGCGAGGCGTCATCAGCCCAGCGAGACCACCGTCCGCAGCGCCTCGCCGCTGCGCATCTGGGCGATCGCCTCGTTCACGTCCGCCAGCCCGACCCGGTGCGTGATCATCCCGTCGAGGTCGATCCGCCCGGCCCGCCACAGCTCCACGACCAGCCCGATGGTGCGCGCCACCGGCGCCCCGCCGTACAGCGAGGGCAGCAGGCGCTTCTCGTTGAAGAACAGCTCCCCCATGGTGAACTGCGCGCGGTCGTCCTGCGCGCCCGCACCGATGACGACCACCGCGCCGCCACGTCGGGCGGCGTCGTAGCCGGCCCGGACGGTGGCCGAGCGGCCGACCGCCTCGAAGACGTAGTCGAAGCCGCCGGCCGGCAGGCCCTTGGCGAGGGCCTTCAGCTCCTCGGGGGCGATCGCCTCGGTGGCGCCGAAGGCGAGGGCCCGTTCGCGGCGCGAGACCACCGGGTCGACGACGGTGATCCGGGCGGCGCCGCAGACCCGGGCGCCCTGGACGGTGGCCACGCCGACGCCGCCCGCGCCGATCACCGCGACCGAGGAGCCGGGCTCGACCTCGGCGGTGTTGACGGCGGCGCCGATGCCCGTGGTGACCCCGCAGCCGATCAGCGCGGCCACCTCGTACGGCAGGTCGGACGGCACCTTGATCACGGCGTCGGCGGTGACCACCACCTCCTCGGCGAAGGCCCCGGTGCCGTAGAAGCCGGAGGCCTCCGTGCCGTCGTCCGCCAGCCGGAAGCCGGGTGCGCCGAGCCGCCGCAGGCTGGCGGTGCAGAGGTGGCCGCGGCCGTGCTCGCAGTGGGCGCAGCGGCCGCAGGGGGCCATCCAGCAGAGCACCACGCGGTCCCCGGGCGCGACGCCGGTGACGCCCTCGCCGACCTCCACGACGTCGCCGGCGCCCTCGTGCCCGGGGACGAACGGCGCGGGCTGCGGCAGGACGCCGCTCATCGCGGAGAGGTCCGAGTGGCAGAGGCTGGCGGCGCGCATCCGGACCCGTACGGTGCCTGGTCCGAAGCCGACCGCCGTCACGTCCTCGCGCACGTCGAGGGTGTCCTGTCCGGTCTTGTGCAGGACGGCTGCGCGCATGGGGCTGCTCCCGGTGTGCGTGGATCGACGGTCGGGCCGATTCTGGCACGGGCGACGCGGGGCGGGTAGAACACGTTCCAGGACGGGACGGAGCCGCCGGAAGCGCGCACGATGTCGCCGTTCGCTGGCATGGTCCCGGCCGTGCCTACACCCGTGGCCGCCGACATACCCCGCACCGCACCCGCCCCGGTCCACGGCTCGCACTGCCCGGACTGCGGCAAGCCCCTGACCGCCGACCCGCGTTTCACCGCCTGGTGCCCGGCCTGCGACTGGAACCTCGTCCCCGGGGCGGAGACCGCCACCGCGACCACCCGGCGCGAACGGGCCGCCACCGTCCGCGCCGACCGGCTGTTCCAGGACCTCGCCGAGGGAGAGGACTCGGCCACCAGACACCTGGACTGGCTGCTGGCCTCCGCGGTCGCCGGTCTCGTCCGCCTCTCCACCGCCGCCCTGTTCTGCTGGGGACTCTGGCTGCTCGTCACCGGCGACATCCCACTGCGCTGCCTCGGGGCCGCCGTCCTCGGGCTCGTCGTCCTGCTGCGGCCGCGGCTCGGCCGGATGCCACGCGGCGAGAGCGCGGTCGAACGCGACCGGGCGGGACGCGCCGGCGATCGCCGCGGAACTCGCCCCGCACCGTGCCCGGGTCGCCGCCGCCCTGCTCGAAAGCTGAGCCTGCCGCCGCCGCCCCGGCTACCGTCGAGTAGGGTCCGAGCACGTCCGTCCCCCGTCCCGAACCCGAGGAGCACCGCATGTCCGACCTACTGGAGAGCGCCCGCCCGGCGCCCGAGGTGCTGGCGGCGTTCGAGGCGGCCACCGGGTTCATGCCGGTGGACGAGGGCCTCGCGCTGTACGCGGCGGCCGTGGCGGCGGCCCGGCGGACCGGGCTGCCGGTGCTGGAGATCGGCACCTACTGCGGCCGCTCGGCGATCCTGCTGGCCGCGGCTGCCCGCGAGACCGGGACGGTCGCGCTGACCGTGGACCACCACCGCGGCTCGGAGGAACAGCAGCCCGGCTGGGAGTACCACGACACGAGTCTGGTGGACCCGGAGGTCGGCCGGATGGACACCCTGCCCCGCTTCCGCCGCACCCTGCACGCCGCCGGGCTGGAGGACCACGTGGTCGCGCTGGTCGGCCGCTCGCCGCAGATCGCCGCGCTGTGGGGCCGCCCGCTGGGCCTGGTGTTCATCGACGGCGGGCACACCGACGAGCACGCCACCGGCGACTACGAGGGCTGGGCGCCGCACCTGGCGCCGGAGGGCCTGCTGGTGGTGCACGACGTGTTCCCGGACCCGGCGGACGGCGGCCAGGCCCCGTACCGGGTGTACCTGCGGGCGCTGGCCGAGGGCTTCGAGGAGGTCTCGGTGACCGGCTCGCTGCGCGTCCTGCGCCGCGCCGCCGCCTGAGCGGATCGCCCCCACAGCCCCGCACGGATGCTCTAACGTCGTGCCGGGGCTGTCGGTCGCGGGTTCGAACGGTACGGTGTCCGCGCAGCACCAGGCGGCTGCACCAGGCGACACGGGGCAGCACCAGGCAGCGACACGAGGCAACAGCACCAGGCAGAGCATCGGCGGACGGTGGGGGCCAACGGCACATGACGGACCAGCAGAACACCGCTCCGGCGGTCTGGGACCCGACCGCGCGCGGCGGCGCGGGCGGCTGGGTCCGCAACCCGCAGCGGCAGGACGCCGAGCCCGCACCCGCCGTGCCCCTCGCGCAAGGCGCACAGCCCGCCCCGCCCGCCCCCGGCGCACAACCGCCGAAGCCCGGCCCGGTCGCGCCGCCCCCCTCCCCGGGCGCCGTCGGCGACCAGGGCCCGCCACTGGGCGCCCGCCCGTACCTGGCCACCGCGCCCGGCTTCGGCCCGCCCGCGCCCGACCCCGAGACCGCGCCCGGCTTCGGCCCGCCCGTCCCCGGCTTCGGCCCGCCCCCGGCCGATGCTGTGCCCGCCCAGGGGCCCGGGGCGCCCACCGCCGCCTTCCCCACCGTCGCCCCGCCGCCGCCCGCCGCCGCGCCGTTCCCCTCCCACGCGACCCCGCAGCCCCGGGGCCCGCAGGGAACACCGACGACCCCCGGCCCCGGCTACGTCTATCCTCCGCCGCCCCCGGCAACCGCGCCGGCGCCGCCCCCGTACGGGGCCCAGCCGGACTACCCGGCCCACTACCCGGTCGACGACGAGGACGACCGGTCGCGTCCGGGCAAGGGCAAGGCCCCGCTGCTGGTCGGCTTCGCGCTGCTCCTGGTACTGGCGGTCGGCGGCGGCCTGCTGTACGCGAGCCAGGGCGGCGACGACAGGAGCGGCCAGGCCGCGCCCGCCCCGACGGCCGCCGGTGGGACCGGCTCCGGCAACCCGCAGCCCGCCCCGGCGCCCACCGGTACCGACGCCGCGCCGAGCACCGCCCCGACCACCCCGGCCGGCGGGACCCCGTCCCCCTCCGCGACCGGTCCGGGCCCCAACGCCCAGGCCCAGGCGCAGGCGCTGGACGGTCTGCTCAGCGAGGGCGAGAACGCCAAGGCCCCGATCGGCAGCGCCGTCGCCAAGGTGAGCAGCTGCCCGTCCAAGGCCGACATCGAGAGCGCCGCCCAGGACTTCGACAACGGCGCGAAGCAGCGCGACGTACTGCTGACCAAGCTCGCCAAGCTGAGCGTCACCGATGTACCGGGTGGCACAGACGCGGTGAACTCGCTGAAGTCCGCCTGGCAACTGTCCGCCGACATCGACCGGGCGTACGCGAGCTGGGCGCGCACCGTCGCCAAGCAGGGCTGCTCCGGCCGGGCCCAGAGCACCGCGGACAAGACCCACGCTGACCAGCTCAACCCGCAGGCGACCCAGGCGAAGACCGAGTTCATGGCCAAGTGGAACCCGATCGCGAGCAGCTACAACCTCACCACGCGGACCCAGGACAGGATCTGACCCACCCGTGACCAGCTCCACCTCCCGACCGCCCCGCCGCCGCTCCGCCCTGCTGCGCGCCACCACGGTGGTGGCCGCGGTCGTCCCGCTCTGCACGGCGGGCTGGTTGGGCTGGCAGGCCCTGGACGACTCCGGGCCTGCGGGCGCCACGGCCGCACCGGCCGGCGCCGTCCAGTCCACCACCCAGGCCCCGGGCGCCCCGGAGGCCCCGCCGACCAGCGGCACACCCGCCGCAACACCCGCAGCGACCGGAACGCCGACCGGAACGCCGTCCGGAACCCCCACCTCGGCCCCCGGGGGCACCGCCGACCTCGCCGGCCGCACCGTCGTGCTGGACCCCGGCCACAACCCCGGCAACTTCGCCCACCCCACCGAGATCAACCGCCAGGTGGACATCGGCAACTCCCGCAAGGAGTGTGACACCACCGGCACCGAGACCGACTCCGGCTACACCGAGGCCGACTACACCCTGGACGTCTCCCGCCGGGCCCGCGCCCTGCTGACCGCCTGGGGCGCCAAGGTGGTGCTGGTGCAGGACGGCGACCGTGCCTGGGGCCCGTGCATCGACGAGCGGGCCAAGGCGGGCGCCGACGCGCACGCCGACGTCGCGGTCTCGGTGCACGGCGACGGCGGCCCGGCGAGCGGCAGCGGCTTCCACGTGATCATGCCCGCCAAGGTGGTCGCCGGTAAGGCGGACAACTCGGCGATCGTCGAACCCTCGCACCGGCTCGGCCTGCTGCTGCGCCAGCACTTCCACGACGCGACCGGCGAGCCCTACGCCGACTACATCGCCGACGAGGGCCTGGACACCCGCTCCGACCTGGGGGGTCTCAACCTCTCCACGGTCCCCAAGGTGTTCATCGAGTGCGGTAACATGCGCAACTCCGTGGACGCCAGACGGATGACGGACCCTCAGTGGCGCCAACAGGCCGCCCAGGGGATCGCCGACGCGCTGGCCGCCTTCCTGACCACGCACTGAGCGGGCCCGGCAAGGAAGTTGGGACGAACGGACCTAACGGACGACCCGCCGCCCGGCCCGCACCGTTTGCAACGACTTCGGCCCATTCCCGGTCCCGCCGTGCACCGGCAGGACGGTTGGCCCTAGGCTTCTGGTCCGTTCGGGAGTTTCGGCCGGTCAGCCCGACCGCACGAATCACCGTCCACGACACGTCAACGAGGGGAACGTAAGTGAATCTGCGCGCTCTCACCAGGGGAGACGCCGCCGTCGCAGGCGCGGCCGTCCTGCTCTTCATCGCCTCCTTCCTGCCGTACCGGACCTGCACCGGTCGGTACTGCGGCCCCATCGGCTCGCAGAACGCGTGGAGCACCGAGCTGTTCCCCATCCTGCCTTCGATCTACCTGCTGGGTATCGCCGCAGCCGTGCTGATCCTGGTGCAGCGTTTCCAGGGCGAGGCCGCGGCCAACCGTCAGGTGCTCGGCCTCCGGCTGGACCAGTGGGGCATCGCGTTCGCCGTGGCGGCGCTGTGGACCTCGATCTGGGCGCTGGGCGGCGGCACCGGCGGCGCCTTCGAGGGCCTCGACATCAGCCACGGCTTCGGCGCCTGGCTCGGCCTCATCTCGCTGATCGTGCTGGCCGGTGCGGCCGCCGCGAGCCCGCTGGTGCCCGCGCTGAAGGCCCCGCTGGTCACCGACCGCCCGGCCGTCCCGTACCAGGGCGGCTACCCGATGCCGGGTCAGCCCGGTCACCCGGGCGCCCCCGGCCAGCCCGGCCAGTACGGCTACCCGGCCCAGGGCCACGACCCGGCCTTCGGCGCCCAGCCGGCCGGTGGCTACGGCTACCCGGGTGCCGGTCAGCCGCAGCCGGGCCAGCCCGGTCAGCAGATGGCCGGCCAGCCGCAGGACGCCGGCGTCCCGGCCCCGCAGCCGGCCGCCCCGGCGACGGACTTCCAGCCGTTCTGGTTCGCCGTCCCGGCCCCGCGCCAGCTGGCCCCGAAGGACAACCCGGCCGGCGCCCCGGTCGGCGAGGTCGTGCCGGGCACCTGGTACCTGGCCGTCGAGCAGCGCGGTACCGCGCTGGTCGCGCAACTGCCGGACGGCACCCACGGTGTGCTGAGCGACACCTCGGGCATCCAGCGCGGCTGACACCCACCACGCGGAAGGGGCGGGACCGGATCACCGGTCCCGCCCCTTCCGCGTGTCTGCGCTCAGCAGCAGTCCTGGACCACCAGCCCGGCGGGCAGCTGCTCCCCGCCGAAGACCGCGACGGTCGCCGGGTCCCCGCCGAGCGCGGCCACCGCGAGCAGCAGCGACCCGGCCGTCCAGGTGGTGCGCTCCTCGGGCCAGATCGCGTCGTCCTCGAAGACGTACCCGGTCCAGTACGAGCCGTCCTCGTGCCGCAGGTGCTTCTGGATCCAGCGCAGGATGTCCACCGCGCGGTCGGACTCGCCGATCGCCCAGAGCGCGAGGGCCAGTTCGGCGCTCTCCCCGCCGGTCACCCACGGGCGGTCGCTGACGCAGCGCACGCCGAGACCGGGGACGACGAAGCGGTCCCAGTCCCGCTCGATCCGGGCCACCGCCGCGTCGCCGCGCAGGCCGGTGCCGAGGATCGGGTAGTACCAGTCCATCGAGTAGCGGTCCTTGTCGAGGAACCGCTCGGGGTGGTGGGCGATGGCGTGCCGCAGCCGCCCGGCCGCGAGCTCCCAGTCGGGCTGGGGCTCCTCCAGGTAGTCGGCGACGGCCAGGCCGCAGCGCAGCGCGTGCAGGATGCTGGACGAGCCGGTGAGCAGCGCCTCGTCGGTGGCGGTGCCGTCCTCGTCGACCCGCCAGGCGATCGGGCCGCCGGGCAGCCGCAGGCCGACGATGAAGTCCAGGGCCCGGCGGACCACCGGCCAGATCCACTCCAGGAAGGCGTCGTCGCCGGTGCTGAGGTGGTGGTGCCAGACCCCGACCGCGATGTACGCGCAGAAGTTGCTCTCCTTGGCCCGGTCGGTGACCACGCCGTCGGTGTACGCGGCGTACCAGGAACCGTCCGGGTTCTGCTGGGCGGCCAGCCAGCGGTAGGCGGCCTCGGCGGCGGCGTGCTCGCCGGCGGTGTCGAGGGCCATCGCGGCCTCGGTGTGGTCCCAGGGGTCCAGGTGGTGGCCGGTGAACCACGGGATGGCGCCGTCGGGGCGCTGCTCGGCCAGGATGCTTCGGACGGTGCCGGCCGCCTGCTCGGCGTCCAGCACCCCGTCGAGCAGCAGCACCTCGGGGACGGCGGCGGTCACTCCGCCCCGCCCGGTGCGCGGTTGGGCTTCGAGGCGTAGGCGACGAAGCTCTTGCCGATGACCGGGTTGAGCGCCTTCTCGGCGGCCTTGGTGAGGGTGCTGATGACCGGGGTGCCGACGATGTCCCAGACCAGCAGCTGGTGGTACGCCTTGACCGGCAGCGCCTTGTCGTTGTTCACGCCGACCGCGCACTTGATCCACCAGTACGGGGAGTGCAGCGCGTGCGCGTGGTGGGTGCCGTACGGCTCCAGGCCGGCGTCCTTGAGCTTGCCGAGCAGCTCGTCGCCCCGGTAGATCCGGATGTGGCCGCCCTCGACCTCGTGGTACTCGTCGGACAGCGCCCAGCAGATCTTCTCCGGCAGCCAGCGCGGCACGGTGACGGCGAGCAGGCCGCCCGGCTTGAGGACGCGGAACATCTCGTTGAGCACGCCCTTGTCGTCGGGTATGTGCTCCATCACCTCGGAGATGATGATCTTGTCGAAGTACTCGTCCTCGAACGGCAGCGCCAGCGCGTTGCCCTCCATCGCGACCGCCGACGCGCCCTCGGGGGCCTCACCGGCCTGCTCCATCGCGGCGAACCACTTCTTGACCTCGGCGATCTCCTCGGTGTTCTGGTCGAGGGCGATCACGTTGGCACCGCGGCGGTAGCACTCGAACGCGTGCCGGCCCCCGCCGCAGCCCAGGTCGAGCACCCGGTCGCCGGGGGCGAGCGGGAAGCGCGAGAAATCGACGGTCAGCACTGCAGGGCTCCCATTCCTATTGCTACCAAGCGCTCTTGACGCTTCGTCAGGTCACGCGCGCGTGTCGTCGGATCGATCGGGCGACACCGCTCGGGCGCGCCACTCAGGGCACGTACCGCCAGCCGGGCCCGGAACGGGCCCTGGCACCCACGCCGGTGGCGATCGCCGCGCGGTACGCCTCGGCGGTCAGCTCGGCCGCCCGCTCCCAGGTGAACCGGGCCAGCACCCGCTCCCGCCCGGCCGCGCCGAGTTCGGCGCGCAGCTGCGGGTCGTCCAGCAGCCGGCCGAGTGCGGCGGCCAGCGCGTCCGCCTCCCCCGGCGGCACGGCCAGGCAGGTCTCGCCGTCCGGCCCGGCCACCTCGGGGATCGCCCCGCCGGTGGTGGCGACCAGCGGGGTGCCGGTGGCCATCGCCTCGGCGGCGGGCAGCGAGAAGCCCTCGTACAGCGACGGGACGCAGGCCACCTCGGCCGAGCGGTACAGGTCGACCAGCTCCCGGTCGCTCAGGCCGGTGCGGAACTCGATGTGCTCCGCCAGCCCGAAGCGGCGCACCGCCTCGGCCACCGGCCCGTCGTCCTTCTGCGGCTTGCCGACCACCACCAGGTGGGCGTCCCGCTCGGTGCGGACCTTGGCCAGTGCCTCGACCAGGTACACCAGGCCCTTGAGCGGCACGTCCGCGCTGGAGGTGGTGACGATCCGTCCGGGGACCCGCTCGATCTCCGCCGAGGGCGACCAGAGCCTGGTGTCGGCGCCGATCGGGACCACCGAGATGGCCCCGGGGGCGGCGCCCAGGTGCTCGGCGATCTCGCGCTGCGAGCTGCCGGAGACGGTGATCACGTGGTCCAGCCGGGCGGCGACCCGGCGCTGCATCCGGGTGAAGGCGTACCAGCGGCGCAGCGAGAGCCGCTTCAGCCGGGTGGTGGCCGCGTCCAGCTCCAACTGCCGGTCCACGGTGATCGGATGGTGGATCGTGGCGACCAGCGGGAAACCGTGCCGGGCGAGGCCCAGCAGGCCGTAGCCGAGGGTCTGGTTGTCGTGCACTACGTCGTAGCGGCCCTTGTGCCGGGCCAGGTACTGGCGGGCGCGCAGCGAGAAGGTGAGCGGTTCGGGGAAGCCGCCGGTGCGCATGGTGGCGAACTCCAGCACGTCCACCGGCCCGCGGAACTCACCGCGGGCGGGCGTGCGGAAGGGGTCGTCGGCGCGGTAGAGGTCCAGGCTGGGCAGCTCGACCAGGCGCACCGAACCGGGCCCCTCGACCTCGTCCAGCACGGGGTAGGGCTGGGCCCCGATCACGTCCACGTGGTGGCCGAGTCCGGCCAGCTCACGGGAAAGGTGCCGTACGTACACGCCCTGACCGCCGCAGAACGGGTCCCCACGGTATGACAGCAGGGCAATCCGCAGCGGCTGCGCGGTCATCCTCGGCCCTCATCTCTGGTCTGCTATCGGTGCTACTTGTGCTGCCGGTCGCTAAAGTAGATCAGGTTTCAGTGGCTGTGGAACTCGTCATCGACCGTGTGAACAATGAGAGACCTCGAAGATACCGGCCCGTAGCTTTCGCTCAGGAGCCAGGGCTGGTGATTCCCGCCACGCCGGGCCGACCGACCGCGGGACGACTTCGGGCCGACCTTTCTGGAGCACGCCGCCACCCACGCGCCCCCGGGAGCACACTTGCCGTCGCCGACCACGTCCGCGAGCCCCACCTCCGCGCCCTCGGGCGAGCCGCCGCTGACCGCGCGTCAGGCCGAACGGCGCCGCCGCATCCTGCGGGCCGCCACCGCGCTGGCCGCCCGCGGCGGGTACGAGGCGGTGCAGATGCGGGAGGTCGCGGAGAGCGCGCAGGTCGCCCTCGGGACGCTGTACCGGTACTTCCCGTCCAAGGTTCACCTGCTGGTCGCGGTCATGCTGGAGCAGCTGCAGGGCCTCCAGGACCACATCCGACGCCACCCGCCGACCGACCAGGAGCCGGCCCTGCGGGTCGCCGACGCGCTCACCCGGGCCTTCCACGCGCTGCAGCGCGAACCGCTGCTGGCCGAGGCGATGGTCCGCTCGATGTGCTTCGCCGACCGCTCGGTCGGGGCCGAGGTGGACCGGATCAGCGCCGCCACCGGACAGCTCATCCTGGACGCGATCGGCCAGTCCGGGCCGCCCAGCGAGAGCCAGCGGGCGGCCGTCCGGGTGATCGAGCACACCTGGCACTCGGCCCTGGTCGCCTGGCTCTCCGGGCGCGCCTCGATCGCCGAGGTGAGGGCCGACCTGCACACCGCGGCACGGCTGCTGACGCTGGCCTGACCACTCTCGGAGTGCAACCGGACTGGAACCTGTTCCTGCCGCACCGGGCCCGTCCGACCCGGCCCGGCGGCTAGAGTCGACGGGCGTCGTGGCCCCGACAAGGACCCAAAGGATCCAAGAGACAGGCCCTGGCCCGGGCGCCCGCGCCCGGCACCCGTCGACGACCACGGAACGGCCCCCGCCCGGGCCACCACCGCTCACCGAAAGGCACACCCGCACCATGCACACCGCCGCCCGACTGGGCGCCGCCGCCCTGTCCGCCGCGCTGCTCGCCGGCGTCGCCGCCGGACCGGCCCTCGCCGACAGCCCCTCGCCGTCGGCCCCCCTGCCGGAGGGCCTGTACGGCAAGAGCGACCCCACGTACGACGGCGTCTGGCGGCAGTCGCTGGCGCTCACCGCGCTGTCGGCGGCCAAGGTCACCCCGGCCGACTCCGCGGTCGCGTGGCTCACCGGGCAGCAGTGCGAGGACGGCGGCTGGCCCTCCTACCGCGCAGCCGGCGCGGCCTGCGACGCCAAGACCGAGGACAGCAACGCCACCGCCGTCGCCATCCAGGCGCTGGTCGCCCTCGGCAGGCACCAGGACGCCGTCGACAAGGGCGTGAAGTGGCTCAAGGCCAACCAGAACGCCGACGGCAGCTGGCCCTACAACCCCGGCAACCCGGGCGACGCCAACTCCACCGGACTCGCCGTCAACGCGCTGTTCGCGGCCCGGACGGACCCGGCGAGCGTCGCCAAGGCGGGAAGCGGCGGCGCGGCCGCGAAGAACGCCTTCGACGGCCTCGCCCACTTCCAGCTCGGCTGCGCCGCCCCCGCCGACCAGCGTGGCGCCTTCGCCTACCAGCCGGACCCCGCCGCCGGCACCCTCACCCCCAACACCCTGGCCAGCGCCCAGGCCGCGCTCGCCGCCGCCGGCGGACACCTGCCGGTCGCCACCTCGGTGCGCGCCGACACGGCGCCCAAGGCCATCGCGTGCGCCGACGGCTCCGCGCCCGCGACCGTCCCGCACGCCGAGGCGGGCGAGGCCGTCGGCGCCTACCTCACCAGCCAGCTCACGGCGGGCGGCGAGCACCTCACCCTCACCACCCCGGGCGCCGATCCCAAGCCCGACTACACCGCCACCGCCTGGGCCGCGCTCGCCCTCATCCAGAGCGGCCACCCCGACCAGGCCACCGAAGCCGTCGGCTGGCTCAAGGGACAGGGCACCGCCTGGACCAAGGACGGCACCGACGCCGCCGCCACCGCCACCCTGCTCCTGGTCAGCCAGGCCGCCCACCGCGACCCGGCCGCCCTCACCGGCCAGCTCAGCGCCCTCGGCCCGGCCCCCAAGGCCACTGCCGCCTCCTCGGAGGCGGCCACCCCGTCGTCGAAGAAGAGCGACGGCATGGGCCAGGTCTGGCTGATCATCGTCGGCCTCCTCATCGGCATCGGCGGCGGCCTGCTGCTCAGCCTCCAGCGCAAGCGCAACCCGAACCTCTGATGCGCCTCGTGGTTCACCGTCCGGCGGGCCGGGCCTCCGCCCTGCGCGCCGGAGGCGGCTCGGCGGCCCGGGTTCTCCTCGCGCTGCTCGGGGCGCTGCTGCTCCTCGCCACCGCCGCGCCCGCGCAGGCCGCCTCCGGGTACCGGTACTGGTCGTTCTGGCGCGGGGCCGACGGCGGGGCGTGGAGGTACCAGCAGCAGGGGCCCGCGATCGCCGTACCGCCGGACGGGGTGGTCGACGGGTGGCGGTTCGCCGTCAGCCCCGACGGCGGGCAGGAGGCCGCGAAGCCCCGCGCTCAGGCGCGCTTCGACGAGATCTGCGCGGGCACGCCCGCACAGGACGGCCGCAAGCGGGTGGCCGTCGTGCTGGACTTCGGGACCGCCGAGGACGCCGGGTCGTCCGCCGTGCAGCCGCCCGAGCAGCGGACCGCCTGCGCCAGTGTCGCGCCGCGCGCCAGCTCGGCCGAGGTGCTGGCCGCCGTCGCGCCGCCGCTGCGCTACGACACCAACGGCCTGCTGTGCGCCATCGCCGGCTACCCGAAGGCGGGCTGCGCCGAGCAACTGGGTGCGCCCGCCGCGCAGCCCGACGGCCCCGCCAAGGCCGGCGCGCAGAGCGGCAGCGGCCCGGACGTCGGCCTGGTCGCCGGCGGTGCGCTGGTCGCCGTCCTCGCCGGGGGCGCCGTCTGGCAGGCGCGCCGCCGCCGCAACTCCTGATTCCTGCCCGCAACCCTGACC
Organism: Kitasatospora sp. NPDC001159; assembly: GCF_053598235.1. Lineage (NCBI taxonomy): Bacteria > Bacillati > Actinomycetota > Actinomycetes > Kitasatosporales > Streptomycetaceae > Kitasatospora > Kitasatospora sp. NPDC001159. The sequence continues at coordinate 60,823 of NZ_JBSFJV010000030.1, read as the reverse complement.
CCTGCCCCCGTCTCCCAGGACAGATCCGTGAGCAGCACCGCCCGCAGCACCCGACCACCCACCGGCCCCCGCCAACTGCACCCCGGGGCCTGGTGGTTGTGGGCGCTCGGACTGGGTGCGGCGGCCACCCGCACCACCAACCCGGCGATCCTGCTGCTGCTCGCCGCGACCGCCGGGTACGTGGTCGCGGCGCGGCGCGGCGATGCGCCCTGGTCCCGTTCGTACGGGGCGTTCCTACGCCTCGGCCTGGTCGTCCTCGGCATCCGCCTGGCCTTCGCCGTGCTGCTCGGCTCGCCGATCCCCGGCACCCACGTGCTGTTCACCCTGCCCGAAGTCCCGCTCCCCGCCTGGGCGCAGGGCATACGGATCGGCGGACGGGTCAACGTCGAGGGCCTGCTCGCCACGCTGTACGAAGGGCTGCGGCTGGCCACCCTGCTGATCTGCGTGGGCGCCGCCAACTCCCTCGCCAGCCCGGCCCGTCTGCTGCGCGCCCTGCCCGGCGCGCTCTACGAGGCGGGCGTGGCCGTGGTGGTGGCGATGACCTTCGCGCCCAACCTGGTCGCCGACGTCCGCCGGCTGCGCGCCGCCCGTCGCCTGCGCGGCCGTACGGACAAGGGTGTCGCGGCCGTGCTGAGCGTCGGACTCCCCGTCCTGGAGGGCGCGTTGGAGCGGTCCATCGCCCTGGCCGCGGCGATGGACACCCGCGGCTTCGGCCGCACCGCCGACGTCCCGCGCCCGCTCGCCAGGGTGACCGCCGCGCTCACCCTGGCCGGGCTGCTCGGGGTCTGCCTGGCCGCGTACGGACTCCTGACCGCCGGGGGCGCCGGCTGGGCCCTGCCCGTCCTGCTGCTCGGCCTGGCCGCCGCCTTCGCCGGACTGCTGCTCGGCAGCCGACGATCCGTCAGAACCCGCTACCGGCCGGACCCCTGGGCCCTGCCCGAGTGGCTCACGGCGGGCTCCGGCATCGCCGTGGCGGCGCTCACCACCTACCTGGCCGCCCAGGCCCCGGCCGCCTTCGCCCCCACCGTCGTCCCGCCGACCGTCCCCGTGCTGCCGCTGGCCGCCGTGCTGACCGTACTGCTCGGCCTGGTACCGGCGTTCGCCGCCCCGACCCCGCCCCGGAGGGCATCGTGATCACCTTCGAGCAGGTCTCCGTACGGTATGCGGGCTCCGAAGCGCCCGTTCTCGACAACGTCGATCTCACCGTCCCCGAGGGCGAACTCTGCCTGCTGGTCGGCCCGTCCGGCTCCGGCAAGTCCACCCTGCTGGGGACGGTCAGCGGCCTGGTGCCGCATTTCACCGGCGGCGTGCTCCACGGCCGGGTCACCGTCGGCGGCCGCGACACCCGCGAGCACCGACCGCGCGAACTCGCCGACCTGGTCGGCACGGTGGGCCAGGACCCGCTGGCCCAGTTCGTCACCGACACCGTGGAGGACGAACTCGCCTACGGCATGGAGTCCCTGGGCCTGCCGGGCGACGTCATGCGGCGCCGGGTCGAGGAGACCCTCGACCTGCTCGGCCTCGCCGACCTGCGCGACCGTTCATTGACTTCCCTGTCCGGCGGCCAGCAGCAGCGCGTCGCGATCGGCTCGGTGCTCACCGTGCACCCGCGCGTACTGGTCCTGGACGAGCCCACCTCGGCACTCGACCCGGGCGCGGCCGAGGAGGTGCTCGCCGTCCTCCAGCGGCTGGTGCACGACCTCGGCACCACCGTGCTGATGGCCGAACACCGGCTGGAGCGGGTCGTCCAGTACGCCGACCAGGTGCTGCTGCTCACCCCGGGCGCGCCCCCGGTGCTGGGCGAACCGGCCGAGGTGATGGCGCACTCGCCGGTGCACCCTCCGGTGGTCGGCCTCGGCCGGCTCGCGGGCTGGCGGCCGCTGCCGCTGTCCGTCCGCGACGCGCGCCGCAAGGCGGCTTCCCTGCGCGCCGAGCTGGACGGCCGCGCGCCCGCTGCCGCCGGCGTTCCGGGCGATGCGCCGATCGCCGTCTCCGACCGCCTCGCCGTCCTACGCGGCCCGGTCCAGGCCCTGCGCGGCGTGGACCTCACGCTGCGCCCCGGCGAGATCACCGCCCTGATGGGCCGCAACGGCGCCGGCAAGTCCACCCTGCTCGGCAGCCTGGTCGGCCTGCACGCCCCCGCCTCCGGCAGCGTCACCGTCGGCGGCCGCACCCCGCACCGGACCCGCCCCGCCGAACTGATCCGCCACGTCGGCCTGGTCCCGCAGGACCCGCGCGACCTCCTGTACGGCGAGAGCGTCGCCGCCGAGTGCGCCGCCGCGGATGCGGACGCGGGCGCAGTCGCGGGTTCGTGTCGCGCCCTGGTCGAACGCCTGCTGCCCGGCATCGCCGACACCGCCCACCCGCGCGACCTCTCCGAGGGCCAGCGGCTCACCCTCGCCCTCGCCGTGGTGCTCACCGCCCGACCCCCGCTACTGCTCCTGGACGAGCCGACCCGCGGCCTGGACTACGCCGCCAAGGCCCGGCTGGTGGAGATCCTGCGCGACCTGGCGGCGGAGGGCCATGCCGTGCTGCTGGCCACGCACGACGTCGAACTGGCCGCCGAACTGGCGCACCGGACCCTCATCCTGGCCGAGGGCGAGATCGTCGCGGACGGGCCGACGGCGGAGGTCGTGGTCTCCTCGCCCGCGTTCGCCCCGCAGGTCGCCAAGGTGCTGGCGCCCGGGCCGTGGCTCACCGTCCAGCAGGTCGCGGAAGCGCTGAGCGCATGAGCAGCCGTCCTGTTCCGCTCGGGCGCCGGTCGATCGGCGCGCTGCTGCTGGTGTCCTTCGTCGGCGTGACGGCCTTCGGCTGGCCGCTGCTCGCCTCCACCAAGTCGGCCCTGGTCGGCCACTCCGCCGACGCCCCTTGGCTGTTCGCCTTGCTGCTGCCGTTGTTGCTCGCCGTCGTGATCGCCCAGATCTCCGAGGGGCGTTCGGCGGGTGGCGGGGCACCGGGGCTGGACGCCAAGTCCGTTGCGCTACTGGGAGTGTTGGCAGCGGCCGGTGCGGCCCTGCGGCCGCTCGGCGCGGGGACGGCCGGGCTGGAGCCGATGTTCTTCCTGATGGTGCTGTCCGGGCGGGTGCTCGGCCCCGGCTTCGGCTTCGTACTGGGCTCCCTGTCGATGTTCGCGTCCGCGCTGCTCACGGGCGGGGTCGGGCCGTGGCTGCCGTTCCAGATGCTCGCGATGGGCTGGGTCTGCCTCGGCGCGGGACTGCTGCCGGGTTCCGCCACGCTGCGCGGCCGCCGCGAACTCGCGCTGCTGGCCGTCTACGGCGCCGTCTCGTCCGTCCTGTACGGCACGATCATGAACCTCCAGGGCTGGCCGTACATCGCGGGGCTCTCCGGGTCCGTCTCCTTCGTCCCCGGCGACCCGCTGCCCGCCAACCTCGTCCGCTTCGCCGCGTACTGCCTGACCACGTCGCTGGGTTGGGACCTGCCGCGCGCAGCGCTCACAGTCATCCTGTGCCTCACCCTCGGCACGCCCGTCCTGCGCGCCCTGCGCCGCACCACGCGACGTGCGGCCTTCGACGCGCCGGTCACCTTCCGCCCGCCAGGCGAGTGAACCCCCGTTTCCCTGGCGCGCCGTACGCCTTCGATCTTCCCGTCCGTCCACGATCATCACGACCGTGGTCCGAACCCTCGCCCTGGGCCTGGGAGTACAGCCAGGCAGCCCGCGCCAACCAGACCTGGCTGCTGCGCGAGGGCTCCTTCGCCCTGCAGCGGACCGCCGGCACCGCAGACGAGACGTGCATCGACGTCGACTCCGACCGCGACACCGGCGACAACGTCTTCCTGTACACCTGCGGCGCCGCCGACTCCAACCAGGAGTTCGTGGTCGAGAACGGCTACATCACGGTCCGCGAGACCCTCTGATCGGGCCTGCCACTAGGGTGAACGTTCGAACTGCGAGCCAGAACGGGAGTTCACCCCAGTGTCCGACGAGCCCTACGACAGCACCGACGACGAGGACGAGGACGCCCCCTGGATCGTCGCGACCTGCCCCGTCGGCCCCGAACTGGCCGCCCAGATCGCCGGGATGGCGGAACTCGACTGGGAGGACATCGACATCACCCGGAAGGCGATGACCGATGCCGGCTGGCGCCCGAACGGCGGCTGCCTGGGCGACCTCAACGAGAAGGCCTACACGCCCGCAGGCCACTTCGTGTACGGCGACAACTGCTTCTTCATGCCGTTCGCGTACGAGTACTACGTGCACCCCGACGGGGCCATTTCGGAGGACTTCTGGGGAACCCTCCCCGGCTGGCAAGGCCTCGTCGACCCTCCGGCCGGAGCCTTCGACGCCCAACTGGAAGCCGTCGTCGCCCAGTTCACCACATTGTTCGGCCCGCCCGACCACGACGTGACGCACGAGCGACGCCCGGGGCTCAACTACCACTGGCGGTACCGAATCTGGCGCCGAGGCGACAACGTCCTGGTGGTGGCCCCGGGACTGGACGACTTCTCCTACTCCCAGTTCGAGCACGCCTTCGTCCAGATCCGCCCCCTCCCGGCAGACGCGCCGCTGCCGCCGGTCACCGGCCTGCCTGACTTCTTCTCCTGGTGACCGCCCGGCAGGCATCACACGCCTGCCCGGCACCCGCGACGAGCCGCCCGCACATCCCGTCCCGCCCGGGACACTCATGTCGGCGCGGCCCGTCTGCCGCAGCTCTTGCCGCCGGAACGAGCGGCACCTTCGCAATCCGCGCCGCCACGATCGCCCCCACGCTGTGCGTCACCTCCTCGGGCAAGGGAGCGCTCAGAATCCCGACCAGCGCCTCCTTGCTCCACCCACCCGCGAGCAACCCCTCCACCCGCGCCACCTGGTCGGTCAACGGCTTCCCCGCCAACGCCATACGCGGCTCCCTGCGACCGAGTTCGAGCAGCAAGGACACCCCGGCCTTCAACTTCTCGGACGGAGGGACGGAAGGGACTTCCACTAAGCTGAGCAGGTAGCCGAGGAGCCCCCGCGCCGCCCAACTCAGCGAGTCCACGACCAGCTCGCCCGCCTCGACGGCCACCTCGCTGGCCGCGCGGAGATCGCCCGCTACCTCACCGGCCAGTCGGCCCGGATACCCGGCCTGGAGGTCACCGAGATGCCCGCCGGGGTGATCCCGCCCTGGTACGGATTGACGCTCACGTATTGGCCCGACGAACTCGGTGGCCTGCCGATCGAGAACACAGCTGCGATCAGGAGTCGGGCTCAGCTTCCCGCCAGGGGAAGCCGAGGCCACCGGCACTACTCTGCCGCCTGAGCGGCGTCAGCCAAGGCCCACGGCTCCTGCGACCCGTCCTCGCTCTCGTACCACGTCGCCCAGGTCAACTACGAGGTCGGCGACCGCGAAAGCGTGATCCGCGCGCTTCAGAACTCCGGGAAAGTCCGACCCGCGGTATACCGGCGGGCCGGGATTGAGCTCCCGCTCACCAGCGACATCCGGGCAGCGCGATAAGAGCCCCATCAGCTGGGCCCGCGCCAGACGGCGCGGGCCCAGCCCGAGGACTTCCATGCGATCGTGTTGATCACTTGGTGGTCATCCCGCCAGCCCGCTCCGCTCCTGCGCCCGGATCGGCAACCTATCGGGGCTCTCCGATGCCTTCACCGTAGCGCGGGTGGGCTTCCACCCCTCTGTCCCGGAGAGTGATGCCTCAGCGGTCTGCCAGGTCAGATCAGGCCCTTGGCCTCGTCGCCGGCGGGGACGGGCTCCATGACCGCGATGTCGAGGGGCTCGGCGAGCGCGTCGCCGAGGACGGCGGCGATGGCGGCCAGGGGGGCGCCCGCGCCGTGGGCGTCCAGGGCGGCCTGGTCGGCCCACTTCTCGACCACGGTGACGCGGTCGGTGCCGGCGTGGACGGCGTAGAGCTCGCAGCCGTTCTCGGCGTGGATGGCCGGGGTGTGCTTCTCGAAGACGGCCAAGACTTCGTCGCGTCGGCCGGGCTTGGTCTTGATCGTGGCGATGACAACGGGCATGAGGATCTCCAAGTACGTTGAGACGATCATGCTAAGGGCCTGACAGTCGGTAGCCGAACGGTTCGGCCGGAACGACACGAAGCCGATGGAGTTCTGCCAGCCGACGGATCGCCGCCGCGATGGCGTTCAACGTCCAGGGCCCCGGAGGAGCGGGCATGACCGCGCGCAGCGCCCAGGAGTTCCCCGACATCGCCGTTGCGATCGTCGTACAGGGCCGGGTACTGGTGGTGCGGCGACGGGTCGCCGAGGGGCAACTCTCCTGGCAGTTCCCGGCCGGGCAGATCGAGCCGATGTCCGGGCCGGTGCAGGCGCACCTGGACGCCACACTCGCCGGCCGAGCGCCCGATTGAACGTCCGGCCGAACGTTCAGCTAAACATCCCATCGGAAGCCCGGAGTCGGCCCGGCGCGCCCCGAATGCACCCGACACGCCCTGGCACGCCACCTGCCCTCCAGTGTAGGTCCACCGTAAATTTGACGGAACGTCATCATTTCACCAGGCCCGCCCGGCTAGGCCCCTTTCCGTCGATCGGTGGTTGGCATGCGACGTATCCCCCTGCGGGCGCGACTTCTCCGGTTCGGGCTCGGCGGCTGCCTCCTGGCGGCCGCCACCACCGGTAGTGCCGCAGCCGCCCCTGTCACCCCCGCAGCCCCTGCCGTCCCCTCCGCCCCGCAGCACCCCAAGGCCGGCCCCCCGCAGGAGCAGCGGATCGAGTCGCTGCTCTCCCAACTCACCACCGACGAGAAGGTCACCCTCCTCCGCGGCCGCGACGCCCCGAACGGCGTGCACTCCGTCGGCTACGTCCAGGGCGTCCCCCGCCTCGGCATCCCGCCGCTGCTGCTGTCCGACGGCCCGGCCGGTGTCCGGGACGGCCGGCCCGCGACCGCCCTGCCCGCGCCCGTGGCGCTGGCCGCCGCCTTCGACCCCGCGCTGGCCACGACGTACGGCGACGTCCTGGGCCGTGAGGCGAGGGCGCGCGGCTACCAGGTGCTGTACGGGCCGATGGTGAACACCGTACGAATCCCGCAGGGCGGGCGGAACTTCGAGACACTGGGCGAGGACCCGTTCCTCGCCGGGCAACTCGCCGCCGCCGAGGTGCGCGGCATCCAGGCGCGGAACATCGCCGCGCAGGTCAAGCACTACGCCGCCAACAACCAGGAGGACAACCGCCAGTCGTACAGCTCGGAGGTCGACGAACGCACTCTGACCGAGATCGAGCTGCCCGCATTCCGGGCGGCCGTCCGGAGCGGCCGGGCCTGGTCGGCGATGTGCGGCTACAACCCGGTCAACGGCATCTGGGCGTGCGAGCACTTCCCGTTCCTGCGCGACGTGCTGAAGGGCCGCTGGGGCTTCGACGGGGTGGTCGGCTCCGACTACCCGGCCACCCACTCCGCCGTCAACGCGGCGACCGGCGGCCTGGACCAGGAGTTCGGCGGTTCGACGTACTTCGCCGACCTGCCCGCCGCGGTGGCCGACGGGCGGCTCGCCCCGGCCGTACTGAACGACCAGGTCCGCCGGGTACTGCGGCTGATGGCGCGCACCGGGGCGCTCGACGGCGGGCAGCCGCCCGCCTCCGACCCGGCCGCCGGCGCACACGACGCCCGGACCGCGGCCGCCGCCGGGACGGTGCTGCTGCGCAACCAGGCGGCCGGCAATCAGGGGGCGACACTTCCGCTGGACTCCACCCGGCTCAGGTCCGTCGCGGTGATCGGCCCGTGGGCGGACCGGGCGTACACCGGCGGCGGCGGATCCTCGCACGTCACCCCGTACGCCGAGCACACGGTGACACCCCGCCAGGGAATCGCGGCAAGAGCGGGAGCGGGGGTCTCCGTGCGCTACCACCCGGGCGACGACGCGAACGCGGCGGCCTCGGTGGCCGCCGGGGCGGACGCCGCCGTGGTGGTGGTCGGCGACGAGGAGACCGAGGGCGCGGACCGCGGCTCCCTCGACCTCGCCGCAGCGGACGACGCGCTGATCCGGGCCGTCGCCAAGGCCAATCCGCGCACGGTGGTGGTGCTGAACACCGGCGGGCCGGTCACCATGCCGTGGCTGGACGCGGTGCCGGCCGTGGTCGAGGCCTGGTACCCGGGCGAGCAGAGCGGCGCCGCGCTCGCCGACGTGCTGTTCGGCGACACCGATCCGGCCGGGCGGCTGCCCGTCACCTTCCCGACCTCGGCGAACGCCACCCCGGTCCAGGACGCCTCCCAGTACCCCGGCACGGACGGCGCCTACCACTACACCGAGGGCCTCAAGGTCGGCTACCGCTGGTACGACGCGAGCGGCACCGCCCCGCTCTTCCCCTTCGGCCACGGCCTCTCGTACACCACCTTCGACTACGCCAACCTCACCGTGACCGGCCCGGACCCCGCCGGGCGGGTCGGCGTCGGCTTCGACCTCACCAACCGGGGCAACCGCACCGGCACCGAGGTGCCCCAGCTGTACGTCTCCTTCCCGTCCGCCGCCGGGGAACCGCCGCAGCAGCTCAAGGCCTTCGACAAGGTCACGCTGGAGCCGGGCCGTTCGACGCACGTGCAGCTCCGGCTGGACCGTTCCTCCTTCGCCACCTGGGACACCGACGCCCACGGCTGGCGGGTCCCCGGCGGCCAGTACGGTCTGACGGTCGGCTCCTCCTCCCGCACGCCGAGGCTGCAGGGCACCGCGCTCGTCCCGGACTCCCCCGCCGTCTCCGCCTGGTCCGGGCGGATCACCGGCGCCGACGGCTCCTGCCTGGACGCCGAGGCCGCTGCCACGGACACCAACGAGTCGGTACGGACGGCCGGTTGCACCGGCACCGCGGCCCAGGACGCCACGGTCGGCTCGGACGGCAGCATCGGCGTGCTCGACGGCTGCCTGACCCCGGGCGGCTCCGCCGACGGCGCCGCCGTCCGGCTGCGGGACTGCGCCCAGGGCACCGACCAGGTGTGGCGTCTACGCGCGGACGCCTCGCTCCTCCACCCGGCCTCCGGCCGCTGCCTCGCCGCCGCCGACGGCCGACTTCTGCTGCGGGACTGCTCGGGCGCCGCCGAGCAACGTTGGGCCACCCCCCGCGCGAGCGGCCCGCTGACCGGCATCGCCGGGCAGTGCGTGGACATCAACCGCGCGTCGACGGCCAACGGCGCCGCCGTCCAGCTCTACCACTGCAACTCCACCGGCGCCCAGGACTGGTCCGTCCAACAGGACGGCTCACTGAGGGCGTTCGGCAAGTGCCTGGACGTCACCAACGGCTGGACCGCCGCCGGCACCCCTGCCCAGCTCTACGACTGCAACGGCACCGGCGCCCAACGCTGGCAACCCCGCGGCGACGGCACGCTCCTCAACCCCGCCTCCAACCGCTGCCTGGACGCCCAGGACGGCAGCAGCGCCGACTGGACCCGGCTGCAGATCTGGGACTGCCACGCGGGCCCCGACCAGCGCTGGACGCTGCCCTCCTGAGCCGATCGCTTCCGAACCGCGCCCACCTCGACTCCGCCGCCCCGAACCCGTCAGGCGGTTGCCCGGCTCCGCCGCACCAGCACGGCGGACGGCGCACACATCGCCGCCGGAAGCAGCAGCGCACCGAGGGCGACGCTGTAGCCGGTGACGGCCCACTGCAGTCCGGCGGTCGAACTGCCCAGCGAGGCCGCCAAGTCGGGCTCGGCGACCACGAGGACGGTGGTGTCGAGCAGCACCATGAAGTAGCCGAGCGAGATGCTCGACAGGGCGCGCAGGCGGGTCGCCGGCGATGGATCGGCCGAGCCGGCTGGACCAGCGGCAAGTACGGGGGCAGCAGTCATCGGATTTCTCCAAGTCAGCGGGGGATCGGCCACCCACTCTGGTGCGCCGCCCCGCCCCGCTCCACCGCCGATCCCTCACACACCGTTCGGAATTCCCGAACGCCCCCGTACGCTGTCCCGCAACACCAGCACCGACATGACCACGACCACACCACGGCCGGCCGTTCGGGGACCCGAGGAATCCAGTGGAACTCCGTCAGTTGCGGTCTACGCCGCCGCGGCCTGAAACGCTGCACGCCCCGGAGCTCCGTGAGCCCCGGGGCGCGCAACTACCGTGCAGGCGTCAGGCCTTCGGGCCCGCGGACTGGACGACCTCGAAGGACCACAGCGTGGAGCCCGAGGCGGCCGGGCGCTTCGGGGCCTCACCCTCGGCGCCGCCCTGGTGTGCCGCCTTCATCGGGCCCTCCATCCAGGCCTGGAACGACTCCTCGTCGCGCCAGCGGGTGTAGACGAGGTACTGGTCGGTTCCCTCGACCGGGCGGAGCAGTTCGAACCATTCGAAACCGTCGGAGCTTTCGACGGCGTGCGCACGGTGGGCGAAGCGCTGCTCCAGAGTCTCGCGCTGCTCGGCGGGGACAGTCAGTACGTTGATCTTGACGACGGACATGCCGCTCCTTCTGCTCCGCCGGGGTCCCGGGTGCGGGCTCCGGCTCGGTTGCTGCCTACGGTCAGCAGTCTCCTACACCTCACGCGGGCAGGTCAGGAGATCCACGGCGGAAGGACGCAAGATGGAACCCCGGGTCGCCGTGCATGGCGACCCAGGGTCCGGGGAGAGGAAGCCGGGGGTGTGCTCCCTTCCCCGCCGACCGGAGGCGTACGGAAGTTCGGGTGATGCCCCACCCGATCGGCGATCCCCGCCGACCGGTCCGTCGCGCCTCCGCGCCGGCCGTCTCTACTTGGCGGTGCGGGTGCGGTACAGCCGCACCTCGACTTCTTTGGAGGCCGCCGATTCTGAGGCGGACTCACGACGGAGTCTTCGCAGCTCAGTGGCTATGAGTCGGCACCGTAGTAATCACGACATGTGTGGCGCAAGGCGTATCGGCCGGCTTCACTCGTCCGTGGTCGCCAGCAACATCGGCGGGACGGGTCCTGGCGACGGCAGCCGGTCAGGAATTCTCGTGTCCTATGGGTGAGGCCGTGCGAGCATCGGCGCGTGATCGACGATGAGGAGCTGTTTGCCGCCGACCTGATCGGGAGGCGACTGCTGAAGGTCACCACGGCCTGGCATCACTACGCTGACGACGAACCATCGCTGGTGCACCTGTGGCTTCACCTGGAGGGGCTGGGACCAGTTCTGTTCCACACGCCCTCGACAGGCTTGTCGCTGCGTGCCGACCAGCCGCACGGACCGTACTCGATGGAGGAGCACGGCAGCGTCACCGTGACCGACGATTCGCCGGATGTTCCGGTGACCCGGTTTGTCGGACAGACGATCCGCTCGGTTCGCCAGATCGACTACAACGACGGCGAGGTCGGCTTCACAGCCGGCCTCACGCTCCAGTTCCCCAGCGGCAGCATCCGCCTGCTCGGTCTCGTGGACGACCTCCTCATCGCCCACGACCAGCATCTGGGCGCTGTCGAGGCCCACCTGCACGAGGACGTGACCTTCGCACGGACGTTCTCCACCCGCGCGTCGCAGGCTTGATCTACCACCCGCCGCGAGAGCTGCAGAACGCCTCCGCCGAGCAGATCGCCGATGCGGCCCTGAGCTACAAAGCGATCGCTCTGTAGCGGTAGGTCGCCAGCAGCCCCGATCGATTGTGGGTGACCGTAGGCTCCTGCCATGCCAACCGAGTACAGATCCCAGGCCAACCCGAAACGGCTTCGTCTTCCAGGCGATCGGCCCCGACGGCACCACCGCAGTCGAACTCGGACGGCGCCTCGGCGTCTCCAAGCAGGCGGCGGGCAAGACCGTCGAGAACCTGGAACAGCTCGGCTACGTCGAGCGCGGCAGCGACCCCGCCGACGCCCGGCGCAAGGTGGTCCGCCTCACCGACCGGGGGGTGGACTGCCTGGTCCGCTCGGCGCGGATCTTAGACGAGCTGCGCGCGGAGTGGTCACAGACCCTCGGTGAGGAGCAGCTCCTCCAGGTCGAGGACGGCTGCGGCTACTCGCCCCCGGGGGCCCGTTCCGGCTCGACACCCCCCGCTGGTTCGGCGCGCCGTAGAGCGCGCCGAAAGACGGGGCGGACGTCAGAACGACCGGCCCTCGCCCCGGTAGGGCGGCTCCGGTCCGACCGGGTCCGGCCGGTCCCGGAGGTCGGCGCAGAGGGTGGTGCTGAGCCGGCTGAGCAGTTCGGCGAGGTCCGCGTACTGCTTCTCGTCCCAGTCGCCCAGCAGCTCCGAGAGTTGGGTGCGCCGGGCCTCGACGAGGCGCAGCGCCGTTTCCTCCCCCGCTTCGGTGAGGCGCAGCGACCGGCTGCCGGTGCGGGCGGCGAGGCCCCGGCCCTCCACCTCGCGGACCGCCTCCTCGACGACCGCGATCGGGACGATCCGGTGCTCGGCCAGTTCGGCGGGCTCCACCGAGCCGTGGTGGTGTATCTGGAGCAGCAGCCAGCTGGAGGCGGGCAGCAGGTCGAGTCCAGCGGTGGTGGTGATCCGCCGGAACAGGTCCCGCCGGGCCTCCCGGGTGCTCAACACCGAGAGGGAGCGGGCGATTTCGTCCAGCGAGCTGCGTTCGACCGGGTTGATGCCGATGGACTCGCTGAGGTCCGGCGCGGTCACGGTGGAGCGCAGCTTCTGCTCGCGCAGGAAGAGCGACAGGACGAAGGCGACCGCCGCGACGGGCGCGGCGTACAGGAACACCCGGGTGATCGACTCGGCGTACGCGTGGTGGACCCCGGCCTGGGCGGCGGCCGGCAGCTGGGTGACCAGCCGGGGGTCGGAGGTGATCGCCTCCACGTGGAAGCCCGGCGGGAGCGGCTGGCCGGCCAGGGCGTCGGCGAGCCGTGAGCGCAGGCCGCCGGCGAAGAGCGTCCCGAAGACGGAGACGCCGAAGGAGGCGCCGATGGAGCGGAAGAACGTGGCGCCCGCGGTGGCCACGCCGAGGTCCTGGTAGCCGACCGAGTTCTGCACGATCAGCACCAGCACCTGCATCACCAGGCCCAGCCCGAGGCCGAAGACCAGGAAGTAGGAGCTCATCTCGGCGGTGCTGCTGTGTTCGTCCAGCCGGGAGAGCAGCAGCAGGCCGACCGTGGTGACGGCCGTGCCGGCGATCGGGAAGGTCCGGTAGTGGCCGGTGCGGGCGACGATCTGGCCGGAGCCGATCGAGGTGACCAGCATCCCGAGCACCATCGGCAGCATGTGGATGCCGGACATGGTGGGCGACACCTGCCGGACCACCTGGAGGAAGGTCGGCAGGTAGGTGAGCGCGCCGAACATCGCGAAGCCGACCACGAAGGAGATCACCGCGACCAGGCTGAAGGTCTGCGAGCGGAACAGCCGCAGCGGCAGGACCGGCTCCGCGGCCGTGCGCTCGACCTCGATGAAGGCGATCAGCAGCACCAGCCCGAGCACTCCCAGGCCGACGATCTGCCAGGAGCTCCAGGCCCAGGTGGTGCCGCCGAGCGAGGTCATCAGCACCAGGCAGGTGGCGACGGCCGCGATCAGCCCGGTGCCGAGGTAGTCGATCCGGTGCTCGCGCCGGACCTCCAGCCCGTGCAGCACCGCGGCGATCACCACCAGGGCGACCACGCCGATCGGCAGGTTGATGTAGAAGACCCAGCGCCAGCTGAGGTGGTCGACGAACAGCCCGCCGAGCAGCGGCCCGAGCACGCTGGTGACGCCGAAGACGGCGCCGAACAGCCCCTGGTACTTGCCGCGGTCCCGGGGCGGGACGAGGTCGCCGACGATCGCCTGGGAGAGCACCATCAGCCCGCCGCCACCCAGGCCCTGGAGAGCCCGGAAGGCGATCAACTCGCCCATGTTCTGGGCGATTCCACACAGTATCGAGCCGATCAGGAAGATCACGATGGAGGCCTGGAAGAAGCGCTTCCGGCCGTACATGTCGCCGAGCTTGCCCCAGAGCGGGGTGGCCGCGGTGGCGGCCAGCAAGTAGGCGGTGACCACCCAGGACAGGTGCTCCAGGCCGCCGAGGTCGCTGACGATGGTGGGCAGCGCGGTGGAGACGATGGTCTGGTCGAGGGCGGCGAGCAGCATCGCCAGCAGCAGTGCGCCGATCGGCACCCACAGGTTGGGGACGGTGCCCTCCGGCGGACCGGGCTCGTTCGCCGGGCTCCGGTCGGACGCGGCGAGCGGGTCCGTCATGGCCTCTCCACAGGCGGCATGGCCTCTCCGTAGGGTCGCGGGGCCGGACGACCGGGCGCCCGTGCGGATGATCACTCCCAGTTCCCCATGCTGGCAGATGTGTCCCGGTTTGTTCCGTTCGATTGAGCCGAACGTAAGCGCCGGGCCCGTCCCACGCGTTCCGGCGGTTTCCCCGGGAGCCAACCACCACCAACCGGCACAACACCCCCACCGGAGGCCGGACGCCCCTGTCCACCCTCCGGGACGTCCTGCATAATCAGGCGCGACCGCGAGACCCGAGACCCGAGGAGGACCGGCCGTGCCGGACCAGCACTGCCCGACGTGCGGCGCCGCACGCTCAACCGGGTGCGGCTGCCTCCCGGATCCGAGCCTCGCGGAGACCACCGTCCTCCCGCACGTCGAGGGCCCGCCGCTGGTGCGCCCGTACGTGCCGCAGTCGGCCGGCCAGGTGGCGGAGGAGCCCCCGCCGCCCGGGGACCCGTTCGCGACCACTGTCCTGCCGCCGGTCCGGCCGATGCAGTCCGCGCAGGCGATGCAGTCGGCCCAGCCGCCCGTCACACCTCCGCTGGGGCCGGACGCGGACGCCTACGCGACGACCGTGCTGCCGCCCGTGCCGGGCCCCGCGCCGGACGCGTACGCCACCACCGCCCTGCCCCCGGTCCCGCCCGGCGCCGGGGAGGACATCGGCTACTTCCCGTTCGACCACCCGGCGTCCGAGTCCGGGGCCGGTCCCGTCGGCGGCCGGGCCGCGCGGCGGGCGGCCGATCAGGCCGGGCAGAGCCCGTTCGCCCGGCGCAAGCTGCTGATCGCGGGCGTCGGCGCGGGCCTGCTGGCGCTGACCGTGGGCCTCGCGTACGCCGTGACACCCTCGCCCGAGCCGTCCCACCGGGCGGACCCGCTGCCCACCAGCACGCTCGCCCCCGCGCCGTCGGACCCGCCCACCCAGGCCGCCCCGCCCCCGGCCTCCCCGGCCCCCACCAGCGACACGCCGACCCCGACCTCGACCCGGACGGCCAGACCCAGCCCGACCAGGACGTCCGCCCCCACCCCGACACCGACCCGCACGCCGACGCCGACCCCCACCCCGACACCCACGCCCACGCCGACGCCGACCCCCACGCCCACCGCGACGCCCACGCCTCGGCTGCTCCAGCTCGGGATGAGCGGACCCGACGTCAGGGCGATGCAGCAGCAGCTCTACGTCGCCGAGTGCGGATTCGTCGACAAGTCGATCGTCACCGGCACCTTCGACGCCTGGACCCAGTCGGTGCTGTCCGACTACCAGCGCTCGAACCACATCAAGGGCGAGAACGGCGTCTACGGCCCCAAGACCCAGGCCGTCCTGATGGCCGACCCCGGCTGCTGACGCCTGCTGCCTCCCCCGGCCGACGGGCATCCCGCCCGACGGCCGGCCAAGGACGTCAGCCCGTGACGGCCCCGAAGATGCTGACACCCGCCAGCACCACCATGATCGTCGCCGCTACCCGGATGATCAGCTTCATCGGCACGTACTTGAGCAGCTTCTGCCCGCCCACGATGGCGATCCCGCCGACCGCGCAGAGCGCCAGCCAGGAGCCGATGCCGACGGCCAGCGGATCGACGTACTTGGCGGCCAGGTTGGCGGTCATGATCTGGGTCAGGTCGCCGAACTCGGCGACCGCGACGACCGCGAAGCTGGCCCCGGCCACCTTCCAGAAGCTGTTCGAGGACGGCTCCTTGGCCGAGTGCTCGTCGTCGTCCTCACCGCCGTGGAACAGCAGCATCGCGGCGCCGACCAGGAACAGCAGGCCAGTGACACCCTCCACCCAGCGGTGCGGCAGCAGCGAGAGCAGGTGCCCGGCGGCCAGGGCCAGGCCCACGTGGAGGGCGAAGGCGGCGGCGATGCCCGCGAAGACGTAGCTCGCGCGGTACTTGGTGCCGAGCACCAGGCTGGCCAGCGCGGTCTTGTCCGGCAGCTCGGCCAGGAAGATGATGCCGAACGTCAACGCGGCAACGGTCAAACTCATCGGAGGAATCCCTCGGTCGGGCTGTCCGGCCTCCGCAGCTCCGTCAGGGGTCGCTTCGGCCCGACAGCACTGGAATGGTCACAGCACTGCGGCCGAAGGTCTCGCCGGCACCGCCCGTCCGGATCAGCGGACCGACCGGATCAGATGGTTCAGGTGCCCCGGGCGCCGGGCCCGTGGGGGCCAGTATGTCGACGGTCCGGTGGAGGGCTACTCCCCTTCAACGTGCTCAAGCCTACCCGACGCCGTCATCAGGCCTGTCCGACGCCGTCGGCCGCCGTCACCAGCCCCCGCCCGACCAGTTCCAGCACCACCACGATCGCCGTCGACTCCACCGCCAGCAGCGCGATCAGCACGAACAGCTGCACCGCCCCCGCCTGGACGGGCGAGGCGCCGCCGATCAGCATGCCGACGAAGGCTCCCGGCAGGGTGACCAGCCCGACCGTACGGGTCTGGTCCAGCGCCGGGACCAGCGAGGTCGCGGCGGCAGTACGGCAGATCTCCAACCGGGCGTCCCGCTCCTCGAAACCGAGCGCCAGCGCCGCCTCCACCTCACCGCGCCGCTGCCGCAGCTCGTCCAGGGCCCGCCGCCCGGCCAGCGAGGTGGCGGTGAGCCCGCCGCCGATCAGGATGCCCGCGACCGGGATCACCGACAGGCCCTTGGGCGGCAGCAGTCCGACGGCCAGCAGCAGGGCGAGCACCGGCAGCACCCCGGCGCCGATCGGGGCGGCCGCCCAGAGCCAGCCGGGGCCCGGGGTCATCCGCCGTCCGGCGGTGCGCACCGCGACCGCGAACATCAGCAGCACGAACAGTGCCGACCACCAGAGCGAGCCGACCACCCAGGTGATCACCGCGGCGACGGCGGCCAGCTGGACGGCCGCCCGCAGCCCGGCCCGCGCCACCGCGCGCCCGTGGCCGAGCATGCCCCGCCCGGCCACCGCCACCGCGGCCAGCAGCAGCACCGTGGTGACCACCCCGAGCACCGGGGTGACCGGGAGCAACTGCCCACCGGAGGCGGAAAGCGCCATCAGATCCAGCTGGTGAACCACATCCGGTCCTGCCAGGACGACATCGGGATCACCTCCGCCGTGTACAGCGGGTAGAAGAAGGCGAAGCAGCCGACGATCGCGAGCACGATCAGTCCGGCGCCGATCGCCCCGTACCGGCGGCGCTCGGGGCTGCTGCCGACCGGACCGAGGATCGCGCCCAGCATCTGGGCGACGGCCAGGCACAGGAACGGCACCAGCACGACCATGTAGAAGGAGAAGATCGTCCGCTCCTGGTACTGGAACCAGGGCAGGTAGATCCCGGCCACCGCGCACAGCACGGCACCCGAGCGCCAGTCCCGGCGGAAGAACCAGCGCCACAGCAGGTAGACCAGAGCGAAGCAGGCCGCCCACCACAGGAACGGGGTGCCCAGGCCCAGGATCTGCGCCCCGCAGCCGCCGGAGGAGGTGCAACCGCCGGTGCCGTTCGGGATCTGCTCCCAGTACATGGAGACCGGGCGGCCGTCGACCAGCCAGGCGAAGGGGTTGGACTGATACTTGTGCGGGGTGCTCAGCCCGGTGTTGAAGTCGTACATCTGCGAGTGGTAGTGCCACAGGCTGCGCAGCGGCGCGGGCACCCAGCTCATCGGGATCTGCGGCAGCGGGATGCCGAGGAAGTGGTCCGGGGAGAGCCCGGCGCGGCCGTCCGCCCAGTGCCGGTCGTAGCCGCCGTCGCCGACCGCGCCGCTGGCCAGCCAGCCGCTCCAGGCGCCGACGTACACCACCAGGGCGGAGCCGACCATGGCGAGGAGGGCGGGTACGGCGTCCCGGCGCAGCATGGAGCGCCACGGGTGGCGGGCGCCGGCGCCACGGCGGCCGCTCTGGTCCCACAGCACGGTCAGGATGCCGAAGGCGGCGAGGATCGGGGCGCCGTTCCACTTGACCGCGCAGGCGGCGCCGATGAACACCCCGGCGGCGATCCGCCAGGGGCGCAAACCGAGCCCGGCCCGGTCGGCGTCCGTCACGGCGGCCAGTTCGGCGCGGGCGTGGTCGCGGTCGACCAGCAGGGCGCCGAAGGAGGCCAGCACGAAGAACATCTGGATGCCGTCGAGCAGGCCGACCCGGCTCATCACCAGCTGCAGGCCGTCCACGGACATCAGCAGGGCGGCGGTGCAGCCGATCAGGGTGGACCCGAAGAGCCGGCGGCCGATCCGGGCCAGCATCAGCACGGTGACGGTGCCCAGCAGGGCGGTCATGAACCGCCAGCCGAAGGGGTGCAGGCCGAACAGTTGCTCGCCGATCGCCATCACCCATTTGCCGAGTGGCGGGTGGGCGATGAACTCGGGCGCGGAGCCGAGCGGGATGGACTGCGGGACGGCCAGGATGTCGGTGTTGGCGTGGTCGGGCCAGGTGCCCTCGTAGCCCTGCTGGAGCAGCGACCAGGCGTCCTTGGGGTAGTACGTCTCGTCGAAGACGAAGGCGTTGGGGTAGCCGAGGTCCCAGAACCGCAGCAGGCCGGCGAAGAGCGCGACGGCGATCGGGCCGAGCCAGCCGGAGCGGTCGGCCGCCCAGCGGAGCAGCCCGGCCGGGGCCGGTGCGGGGTCGGCGGGGGCCGGGGCCGCCGGAGGGTGCGTGAGCGCCGCTTGCGTCATTGCCTTCGCCGATCGCCTGTCTGCGGGGCCCGCCGGGTGCTGCTCCGGGCCCGGGTCTGCTGCCCAGGCCGGGGCCGGGCGGTCAACAGCCACTGACACTATGTGGCGGTGCCCGGGAAGCCAAGTGCGACGGGCGCCGACCAGGTGACCTGGTCGGCGCCCGTCGCGAACACCGTTGCGCGCCCGCTGTCGCGCGCTCTGTCACGCGGCGGTCTGCAGCTCCCGGACCGGGGCCGGGGTGCGGACCACGGCCGGGGCCGCGTTGTCCTGCTCCGCCGTGAGGTACGGGCGCAGCCGCAGCGCCAGCAGGACGATCAGCAGCGTCGAGCCCGCCATGGCCGCCAGATAGAGCGGCCAGGTGCCGGAGCCGACCAGCAGCACACCGACGGCCGGGCCGACCGCGACGGCGATCTGCTTCACCAGGGCGTACCCGGCGTTGTAGGTGCCGAGCAGCCGGGCCGGGGCGAGGTCCGCGACAATCGGGCCCATGGTGGGCGCGAGCAGCGACTCGCCGATGCCGAACAGGGCGTAGATCGAGACGATCGCGACCGTGGCGGCCATGGTTTCGGTCCGTATCAGACCGGCCACCAGGGCCATCGCCCAGGCGCCGAGCCAGACCAGGCCGGCCGCGGCCATCGCGGTGGTGCGGCGGCGGCGCGCCGTGATCCGCACCATGAACATCTGCAGGACCACGATGGTCAGCGCGTTGGCGCCGATCGCGAAGCCCAGGGTGGAGGGCGCGGTGCCGACGGTGTCGGTGGCGAACGCCGCGACACCGGACTCGAACTGGCCGTAGCAGGTGAAGAAGATCAGCCCGGCGAGGACGCAGAGCCGCACCATCGCCTTGTCGGCGAACAGGGCGCGCAGGCCGGTCGGGCCGTCGGCCTTCTGCTGGACGACACTCAGCTGGACCTTGGGCACCCGGGCGGTGCCGGCGACCAGGGCCAGGCCGATGAAGGTCGCCGCCTCGATGGTGAACAGCCGGGTGAGGCTGGCCGGGTCGGCGACGTCGACGATCTGCCCGCCGACCAGCGCGCCGATGCCCATGCCCAGGTTGGCCAGGGTGAACTGCAGCGCGAAGGCGTGCGAGCGGGTCGCCGCCGTCGAGCAGCGAACGATCATCGTGGCGAGCGCCGGCTGGCAGGTGGTGACACCCGCGCCGAACAGGAAGGACGACACCAGCAGGGCCGGGGTGTCGGCGGCGTGACCGAAGGCGAACGCGCCGGTGGCGGCGAGCGCGGCACCCGCCAGCAGGACCGGACGGGGACCGTACCTGTCGATGCCGCGCCCGGTGAACGGGAGGACGGCGAGCGCTGCCAGCGCGAAGACGGTGAACACCATCCCGGCCGCCAGCGAGCCCAGCCCGCGCACCTGGTCCACGTACACGAACATGTACGGCATCGTGAACCCGCTGCCGAACGCACTGAGCGCGTTGCCGATCTGGACGCGGCGCAGCGGGCCGCCCGCCCCGTGTCGCTGCTGCCTCTGCTGCTTCACCGTGCCGGTCACCGTGCACATCCCTTCCTGGTTCGACTGGACTCTCGAGTTGAACTCTTAAGGCCAGAAGATTTCAGAGCTAAAGTTTGACGAGATAAAGTCTTAGCACCGGAAGACTGTGGAGTCAAAGGCTTAAGAGATGCACGTCCGCGTGCGACACTGGCGGCATGACTACGGACAAGCCGGCGCCGGCTGCCGACAAGCCCCTGCCGGCCACCCCCCTGGAGCTCGGCATCGCCGAGCAGGTGGCCCTCTACCAGCGGGAATTCCCCACCGTGGACCCTCAGGTGGAGACGATCGTGCAGACCCTGTCCCGGGTCGCCCGGCGGATGGGCGTGGCGTACGACCGGCAGCTGACCGTGCTCGGAATCACCTCCGCGGAGTGGGAGGTGCTGAAGGCGCTGGTGGTGGCGGGCAGCCCGTACCGACTGGGGCCCGGCGAGCTGGCCAAGCGGCTGGGGCTCACCCCGGCCGCGATGACCCACCGGATCGACCGGATGGTCGCCGAGGACCTGGTCACCCGGGAGCGGGACGAGTCCAACCGGGTGCGGGTGATCATCGAGCTGACCGAGAACGGCCGCGACAAGTGGCTGGAGTCGATGCGGATGGCGGCGGTGTTCGAGGAGGAGCTGCTGCAGGACGTCGCGAGCGAGGAGCGCGCCGCACTCTCCACCCTGCTGGCCCGGATGCTGCGGCGGATCGAGCAGAGCCAGCCGGACGCGCTCGGGCGCACCGCCGACCTGGCCTGAGAGCGGACGGAGTCCGGCCCGCCGGGGGGCGCTCCCCCGGCGGGCCGGACTCATGGCGTTTCGTTCGGGTGCGGCGAGGTCCGTCGGGCCCTCGCGCGGCCAGCCGCTCAGCAGGGACCGTTGTCGCTCCAGACGCCCCACTGGCCGCTCAGGGTCGGGTCCTCGCCCTTGGTCCACCACTTGTTGGTGTAGTAGCGGCCCTTCCACGAGACCTTGGCGCCACCGGCCGCGTAGGTGGTGCCGGGGTCCCAGCTCGGGGCGGCCGGGCAGGAGGCAGGCGACGTTGGGGTGCCGGTCGGGGTCCCGGTGGGCGTACCGGTCGGGGTGCCCGTCGGCGTGCCGGTGGGGGTGCCGGTCGGGGTCCGGGTCGGCGACGGCGTGCCGGTCGGCGGGGCCGGGCAGGCGGCGGCGGAGCCGTTGGTGGCGTTCACCATCTTGTCGAACAGGGCGGTGCTGGTGCCCAGGTCGTACATCGAGAAGGCGAAGGAGCCGCCGAGGCCGTTGCAGTGCGCGTAGTCCAGCTTGGCCTGGATGGACCGGGCGTCCTCACCGCTCCAGAAGGTGTTGCCGTCGTAGAAGTAGGTGGCCTTGGCGTCGTCGTCCCAGAAGGTCTTGGACGGGTTGTCGACGAAACCGCCCAGCTCCTTGTACATCTGGATGCCGGGGACGTTGCCGGACATCGCCGCACCGGCGGCCGGGCTGGCGGCGGGCTGGAAGAGGCCGTTCCTGCCGTTGTTCTGGACGCCGGTCCAGCCGCGGTAGTAGAAGGGCACACCCATGTTGATCTTGTTGGCGGGGAAGCCGCCGGGGATGCCGTAGTCCGGGTCGCCGACCGTCCACGCCTTGACGGCGTTGTCGATCGAGTACTTGCCGTGGCCCGGCTTGGCCGGGGTCATCGGGTCGTTCGGACCGGAGTAGAGCGGGGCCTGGTGGTTGGTCGGGCCCTGGGCGTCCCAGCCGCCGTGCATGTCGTAGGTCATGACGTCGAGGAAGGTCAGGTACTGACCGATCTTGTCGGTCTCGACGTTCATGATCTTGTCCTGGCCGGCGCCGACCGCCGCCGACAGGGCGTAGGTCCTGTTGTCGGCCTTGCCCTGGGCGTCCAGCTGGTTGCGGAACTCCTGCAGCAGCAGGGTGAAGTTCTGCTTGTCGGCCGGGCTGGAGATGTTGCCGGTGTGGCCGCCGCCGCCCGGGTACTCCCAGTCGATGTCGACGCCGTCGAAGATGCCGGCCGCCGAGCCCGGGCCGCCGTAGCCGGCGTCGGTCGGGAGGTTGCCCCTGATGAACATGTCGAGGCAGGACGACACCAGGTGCTTGCGCGAGGCGTCGGTCGCGGCGGCCTGCGAGAAGTACTTGGAATAGGTCCAACCGCCCAGCGAGATCAGGACCTTGAGGTTGGGGTTCTTCGCCTTCAGCTTCTTCAGCTGGTTGAAGTTGCCCGCGATCGGCTGGTTCCAGACGTCTCCGACGCCGTCGACCGAGATGTCCGCGCCAAAGCTCTTCTGGTAGTCGGCGAACGCGTCGCCCGCGCCGTCACCCGCGTTGGGGTTGTTGTCGTTCGTGTCGGCGGCCTTGGTGGCCTCGAAACAACCCAGGTCGGTCGGATGGATGTTGGCGAAGTCGTAGATCAGGTAGTCCAGCTTCCCGGCCGCGCCGGTGTCCTGGACCGTCTTGGGGTAGTACGCGTTCGCGTAGATCGACCACTGGTCGAAGTAAGCGACCTTGATGCCGCCGCTGGTGGCGGGCGCACCGGTGGTGTTGGTGGTCGCGGCGTTGGCCGCGCCGCCGCCGGACAGCGCGAGGCCCGCGCCGAGCAGCAGGGATGCGGCGGTGCCGGCCGCGACGGCGGCCAGGCTCTTCGGGCGGCGCCGGCGGGCGCCGCCCGGAGCCGGGGTCCCGGCCCTTTCAATGCGTGAGCGCAGCATGGGTGCGTGACTCCTGGTCGTGGGGGATGCCGTCGTCCCGGTGGGGTCGCACGTCCGGGGTGGGGTCAGACGACCGGGACATGACAGGTCAGGGTGGGGAATCGAGCGGGATCAGGCCGTGACGGGCACCGGGATGCGCCGAACCGGCGCCCCCGACACGAGGCCGGTGACGCCGGTTCAGGGCTTCCTGCACCTGGGCAATAAAAATGGACTAGACCAACTCGCCCGTCAAGGGGTGCCGTTGGCCCTTGAGCCGCGCTTAAGGTTCAACCCCCGCGCCGAGCAGGGACTTCAGAAGCGGACCGCGTTCGCCACCGCGGCCTTGACCGTGCCGGAGAGGTTCAGGTTGCTGCGCGCGGTGGCCTGGACGCTCTGACCGACCGCGACGTCCGGGACGGTCACCGCGGTCGCGTCCAGCAGCTTGCCGTTCTCGTCGGTGAAGTTCACCTGAATCACGTACCGGTACGACTGCTGGCCGTGGTTGGTGACGGTCAGCTGCGCCAGCGTCTTGCCGTCCGTCCCGGCGGTCACCGCCCCGACCGTCACGTCCCCCTTGCCGTCCAGCCCGCCCTTGATCCCGGCGACCGCCGAGGAGGCGGCCGAGACCGCCGCCGAGGCCTGGGCCTCCGCCGAGGCGATCGCGGCCCCCGCCCCGCCCGCCGCCGACGCCAGCGCCGAGGCGGCGGAAGCGGCGGCGCTCGCGGCCTTCTGCACCGCGCTCGCCGCCTGGGAGGCCGTACCGCTCGCGCTCGTGCCGGAGGAGCAACCCGCCAGCGCCACCCCGCCGACCACGGCTGCGGCCAACACCCCTGCCACGGCCCGGTGACGCGGACGCACCGGCGGCGCGTCCAGGTTCTGCTCGGTGGCCCGGGTGAGTGGCTGGCGATCCATATCCGATCCATTCTCAATTACGGTCCGTGTTGCCGTAGCGGACTCTGCGTCCTGCCCTCGGGCAGCGGTCAGGGCTTGACCGTCATGAGGCTCCACGGAGCCAAGTGAGAAGCCTCCCCGTTCGTGGGAGGCGGGTCACGCGGGTCCTCGTTTCTGCCGAGGACTGGGACACCGGGCTACCGGCGTGTCCCCGTCCACCTTCTGCAGCCCCAGCCGGGGCCGCCAGCAGAGGTGGTGCGTCCGGGTGAGGGCTCCTGCGATCGACGGACCCTCAACCCGGCGGAATCACGACAGCCCGGAGCCCTCCTGCTCGTCCGCCTCCACCGCCGCCCGCTCCTCGCGCAGCCGCACCACGTGCCGGCGCCGCGCGACCACCCCGTACGCGCCGACCGCACTCGCCGCGAAGGCCAGCAGGCCTGTCCACGGCCGGTCGAAGACGTGCCCGGTCAGGTGGTCCAGCGAGTACCGCCCGGGCCCGGCCAGACCGATCGCCAGCCCGGTCGCGCCGAGGAAGGCCGGATACTCGTAGCCGCCGGACATCGCGAAGAAGCCCGCCGGGACGTGCACCGCCACCGCCCCGGCCATCGTCCCGGCCACCACCGCACCGGCCGCCGGGGTGGCCAGCCCGGCCACCAGCAGCGCGCCGCCGCCCGCCTCGCCGAAGCCCGCCGCGACCGCGCTCCCCCGGGCCGGATGGAAGCCCATGTGGTCCATGGCCTTGGTGGTGCCCTCCAGGCCGCCACCGCCGAACCAGCCGAACAGCTTCTGGGTGCCGTGCGCGATCAGCACCCCGCCGACCGCACTGCGCAGGGCCAGCAGGCCCAGGTCCTTACGGTTCAGGCACATGTCGCATCCTCGTTTCCGCCAAGGAGTGGTCGTACCTCCATGGCACCCGAGAGCGCGCACCCGTTCGAGTCGGGACCGCCATCCGGGCGAATTCAACGGCGGTGAGGAATGGACCGACCGTCGGGGAGGCTTCCTCCCCGACGCGGGCGCAAAGGAATCCCCTCCGGGCTTCCGGCCGGACCGGGCTTCCGACCCCCGGCCGCCCGTGCGGGTCAGCCCGCCGCCAGCCGGGTCAGCACCGCCCCGATCCGCTCGCGCGCCGACGGGTCGGCGACCAGCCCGTCCGGGCCGACCGCCGAACGCTCCAGCGGGATCCGCGCGCAGGCCTCGTCCACCACGGCCGCGCCGGTGTAGCCGAGCACGGTACGGAGGGTGGCCTCGGCGCCCTGGCCGCGGCCCGGGGCGGCGCAGTTGATCCAGCCGGTCGGCTTGTCGGAGATCTCGACCCCGCCGACCGTCCAGTCCAGCAGGTTCTTGAACGAGCCCGGCAGCGTCCCGGCGTACTCCGGGGTGCAGACCAGCAGCGCGTCGGCGGCCCCGATCGCGGCCCGCAGCGCGCTCACCGGCTCCGGCAGCGGGTCGGTGTCATGGTCCGGGTTGAAGTGCGGCAGCCCGGCCAGCCCGGCGTAGTACGTGGTCCGGACGCCCGGCAGGGCGGCGGCCACGACGGCGGCGGTGCGCAGCACGCTCTCGTTGGAGGAGCCGGCCCGTAGGCTCCCGGGCAGCAGCAGGATGTGGCGCTCGTTCGGCATGCCGAGGAACCTACTCCTTGACGTTCACGTCAAGGCCAGCCGCCACCGCCCCGGCGCCGGGACAGGGCGGGTCCTGCGGACCTCCGCCGGGTCCGCGACGCCCGGGCACGCCCTACCGCAGCTCCACCGGCCGCCAGGGCACCGGGCTGGAGAGGATCATCGAGCTGGACGGCTGGCCGTAGCCGCCGAGCCGGTCGCAGAGCGCCTCGAACTCGGCCATCGTCGACACCGCGACCAGCAGCACGCAGCAGGCACCGCCGGTCACCCGGTGCAGTTGGAGCACCTCCGGCCAGGTCTCCACCTCGGGGTCGCGCAGCACGCACCGCGGGCCGTAGCACTGGATCTGGACCAGCGCGGTGATCGGCAGCCCGGCCCGGGTGAGGTCGACATGGGCGTGGTAGCCGCTGATCACCCCGTCAGCCTCCAGGCGGCGGACCCGTTCGGCCACCGCGGGTGCGGACAGGCTCACCCGGCGGGAGAGTTCGTTGTACGAGAGCCTGGCGTCCGCCTGCAGCTCGGCCAGCAGGCGGCGGTCGACGGCGTCCATGGCGACTCCTGAAAAGCGGTTGTGATCAGCGGTTTTTCATTCATAAAGCGGATGGGCCTAACGCCTTGCGAACGACAGCCCGAAACGTGGTTGCGGTGCCCATCGGCCATTCAAGCGGGGGGCCATGGCGCCGCACAATGGGCTCCCCGGCGGAACCAGGACGCCCGTCCGCTCCGCCGGCCCCGGGCGACGAGGCCCGGACGGATCAGGAGGGATCGGGATGGGGCACGACACGGTGGAGACACCCAACCTGTCATTCGGTCGGGACGGCGAGCCGGGTCGGGGCACCCCGTACGCGCAGTACGTGCGTCTGGAGGAGCTGCACAGCCTGCAGCAGCCGCGCAGCAAGGAGCCGGCCGAGCTGTCGTTCATCGTCACCACGCAGGTGATGGAGCTGCTCTTCGACCTGCTGCGGCACGAGTGGACGCAGGCCGGGCAGGCGCTGCGCGAGGACGACCTGACCGCCGCGCTGGCCGCGCTGCGCCGCGGCACCCACGCGCAGGACGTGCTGGTGGAGTCCTGGGACCTGCTGGCCACCATGACCCCGCAGGAGTTCAACTCCTTCCGCGCGCTGTTCGGCGAGGCCTCCGGCTTCCAGTCCGCGGCCTTCCTGCACCTGGAGTTCATGCTCGGCAACAAGAACGCCGCGCTGCTGAACATGTACGGCGAGATGCCGCAGACCCGGGCCGAGCTGGTCGAGGCGCTGCGCTCCCCCAGCCTGTACGACGAGGCGCTGGCGCTGCTGGCCCGGCGCGGCCTGGTGGTGCACCCGGAGCCCTCCGAGCAGCGCTACCAGCCGTCCGAGGAGGTCGCGGCCGCCTGGCGCCGGGTCTACACCGACCCGGAGTGCGCCGCCCTGCAGCCGCTCGGCGAGGCACTGCTGGACGTGGCGGAGCGGGTCACCCGATGGCGCCAGCGCCACCTGACCGCGGTCAAGCGGACGATGGGCGGCAAGCCCGGCTCGGGCGGCTCCAGTGGGCTGACGTGGCTGCGCAAGTCTGCCGAGCAGGACGTCTTCCCGGAGCTGTGGACGATCCGGGACGAGCTGTGACGGGCGACGGAGCGGCGACGGAACCGGTTGCGAGCGAGGGGACCGAGGGAATGGGCATGATCACGCGCGAGGAGTGCGCGGCGCTGGACGCCGTCGACCCGCTGGCGGCGTTCCGCAAGGAGTTCGCCCTGCCGGACGGGGTGATCTACCTGGACGGCAACTCGCTGGGTGCGCTGCCGGTGCGCACGCCGGAGCGGGTCCGGCAGGTCGTCGAGGAGGAGTGGGGCCGGGAGCTGATCCGCAGCTGGAACGACGCCGGCTGGTTCGAGCAGCCGTACCGGCTGGGGCGGCGGATCGCGCCGCTGATCGGAGCCGATCCGGCGGAAGTGGTCGTCTGCGACACCACCTCGGTGAACCTGTTCAAGGTGCTCTCGGCGGCGCTCACGCTGCGCCCCGGGCGGCGCACGGTGCTCGGCGACGCCGAGGCCTTCCCGACCGACCTGTACATCGCCGAGGGCGTGACCGGCCTGGTCGAGGGCGGGCGCAGCCTGCTGATCCGCCCGGAGCAGCTGGACGGGCACCTGGACGGGGACGTCGCCGCGGTGGTCCTCTCGCACGTGGACTACCGAACCGGCGAGCTGCTGGACATGCCCGGGATCACTGCCCGGGTCCAGGCCGCGGGCGCCCTGATGATCTGGGACGTGTGCCACTCGGTGGGCGCGCTGCCGGTCGAACTCGCCGCCGCGAACGCGGACTTCGCGATCGGCTGCACCTACAAGTACCTGAACGGCGGCCCCGGCTCGCCGGCCTTCCTGTACGTCGCCGAGCGGCACCTGGCGGCCGCTCCGCGGCAGCCGCTGAGCGGCTGGTTCGGGCACGCCCGCCCGTTCGCCTTCGAGCCCGGCTACGACCCCAGGCCGGGCATCGGCCGGTTCCTGACCAGCTCGCCCTCGCTGCTCGGCCAGGCCGCACTGGGCGCCTCGCTGGACGTCTGGGAGCGGGCGGACCTGGCGGCGGTCCGGGCCAAGAGCCTGGCGCTGACCGACCTGTTCATCTCGCTGGTCGAGAGCCTGGACGGGGTCGAGGTGGCGACCCCGCGCGAGCACGCCCGGCGCGGCAGCCAAGTAGCGCTGCGGCACGCCGACGGGTACCCGGTGGTGCAGGCGCTGATCGCGCGCGGGGTGATCGGGGACTTCCGCGCGCCGGACCTGATGCGCTTCGGCTTCACGCCGCTCTACCTCTCGTACGCCGAGGTCTGGGACGCGGCCCGGCAGCTGGCCGAGGTGCTGGCGAGCGGCGAATGGCGGGAGGAGCGCTTCTCCCGCCGGGGCGAGGTGACGTAGCCGGAAGCCGGGGTCATGGGGCCGTGACACCGCAGGGCGTGTGAAGTGACGCAGGTCATGGCCGAGTGAACGTTCGACCGTCATCGCATCAGGGAAACCTAGGTTTTGACCGCCCGTCAGAACAAGGGGAGGTTGTGCGTGGACATCGAACTCGGCCCGCTCAAGCCCGATCCCTCCATGCTGGCCCTCGGCCTGGCCCAATTCTTCCTGTTGATGTGGGCACTCGGCTTCCACCTGCTCCCGCGCGTCGAGCGGGTCCGGGCCCAGCGGTGGGACGCGACCGAGGGCCGCACCGAACGCGCGGAGGCCGTCCGCGCCGAGGCCGAGGCCACCCGGGACGCCGCTCTGCAGAAAATCACCGCGGCCCGGCACGAGGCGGCCCGGATCCGACAGGAGTACGCCGAACAGGGCACGGCGGCGATCGCGGCGGCCCGCGCCGAGGGCCTCCGCGACCGCGACCTGCTGCTCGCCACCGGGCACGCCCGGATCGCCGCCGACCAGGCCGAGGCGGCCACCCGGCTCCGACAGGACGTCGGCGGGCTGGCCGTCACCCTGGCCGGCCGGGTGGTCGGCGAACCGCTCCACGCGATCGCCGCCGAACGGCGCACGGTGGACCGGTTCTTCGAGACCCACTGAGCTACCCGACCGCCAACTCCGCGACGAGCTTGCGGTAGACGTCGAAGGCCGGCTTGCGCGTGTAGTCGTCGCGCAACAGGCCGAAGTGGTGGAACAGCCCGGGGCCCGTGCTGTCGGCGTCCCGCAGGGCGAAGAAGGTGTAGCCGACGACGGCGAGTTCGGCGGCCACCCCGGCTGCCGTCCGAACCACCTCCTCGACCACCTCGGCCTGCCGCGCCTCGCTCCGCCCGAGGCCGGTGGGCCAGCCGTTCTCGCAGATCCGCAGCGGGACGGCCGGCCCGATCCCGGCCCGGGGCAACGCGTCGGCGCGGAAGCCGGTGAGCACTGCCCTTACGGCATCGGCGAGTTGGCCGGAGGGGACGGCCCCGAAGACGTCCGGGAAGAAGTCCACGCCGACGTAGTCCAGGGCGCGGTGGAAGCGGTCGTCGGCGAGCTTGCCGATCTCGTCCCAGAAGGTGTCGGCGGCGGCGCCGAAGGACGGCACCGCATTGAAACCGACCGCCAGCCGGTCGTAACCGCAGGCCAGCGCCTCCTCCTTGGCCGCGATGACGCCCTCGACCAACGCCCGGCGGACGTTCGGGATGCTGCCGTCCACGGGCGGGGCGTCGAGGTTGGGCTCCTCGCAGATCTGCACACAGGCCAGGCGGCCGCCCTCGGCCCGGACCGTCCGCCGGACGAAGTCCAGCCAGCCAGCCAACTCCCTGCTGCGCTCCCGGAACTGGAGCACGAGGTCGAGCTTCCGGCCCTCGACGGCGTACTGCTCGGGCCGCTCCGGGGTGTGCGCGCCGTCCGGGTACAGCCGGTAGGCGCGGACGATCAGTTCAGGTGCGTCGCCCTGGAGTTCGCGCAGGGCGGCGGTGATCCGCACGGGATCGTCGGGGCGGACGGGTTCGATCAGGCCGGTGTCGTCGCCGAGCAGCCCGCCGGGATAGATGCCGAAGGTGAAGGTCATGCCGACACCGTAGCCGACATTTTTGGTGCCACTTCAAATTTGGTGCGGCACCATGGTTCCGCCGTAGGATTCCGCCATGGGACTTCGCGAACGCAAGAAGCAGCAGACCCGGGAGCTCCTGGCCGACACCGCCATGGGCCTGTTCGCCGAGCGCGGCTTCGAGCAGGTCACGGTGGTCGAAGTGGCCCGGGCTGCCGGGGTCTCGCCCAACACGGTGTTCAACTACTTCCCGACCAAGGAGGACCTGTTCTTCGACCGGCAGGACGAGGTGGTCGCCCACCTGGCCGAGGTCGTCCGACAGCGACCCACCGGCAGCTCCGCCGTGGACGCCGTACGGGCCGACCTGCTGACGGCCGTCGCCGACGGGGAGCCGACGGTCGGGCTGAACCCGCAGATGGCGGCGTTCTGGCGGATCATCGACGACAGCCCGGCACTGCGGGCCCGGCTGCTGGAACTCGGCGAGCGCGCCGAGGAAGCGCTGGCAGCCGTCCTGGCCGAGGAGTCAGGGGCCGGGGAGTCAGGGGCCGGGGAGTCAGGGGCCGAGGAGTCAGGGGCCGGGGAGTCAGGGGCCGGGGAGGACGACCCGCTCCCCCGGGTGGTGGCCGGCGCCGTGGTCGGAGCCCATCGCGCGGTGCTCGCCGAGATCCGCCGGGCGATGGTCGCCGGAGAGCCGATCGAGGCGGTGCGCGCCCGGGTCGAGGCGGCGGTGGACCGGGCCTTCGGCCTGCTCGCCTCGGGGCTCGCGGACTACCCGCCGAAGCGCTGACCCGGGCGGGCGCTCAGGCCCTCGCCATCGGCGACGTGCAGCCGGGATGCTGAAGACCAGGCCGATCTGCCCGCCGCTCGGCGAGGCGAGGTTCCTGCTGACGTCGAAGACCTGCTTCGTGCTGATGCCGTCACCGGTGAAGGTGGCCTGGTTGGAGGAGACGTCGACGGTGCCGGTCGCGCCGGCCCGTCCGGGCGGGCCCGCCCGGCCCGCGCACCACGTCCGGCCGCCGGCCCGACTAGGTTGGACGGCATGACCACCGAGGCCCAGGACCAGAGCACGCCGCTCGTCGCCGTCGCGTCCGCCGACGCCGTACTGCGGCACCCAGAGGCGGGCGAGCACCTGCTCACCGACATCGAGCGAGCGCGCGCCGAACGGTTCCGGCACGCGTCCGGGCGGATCGACTTCACCGCCGGACACGTCCTGGTCCGGCTCTGCGCCGCCCGGCTGCTCGGCGTCCCGGTGGCCGAGCTGGTGCTCGCCCAGGAGTGCCCGGACTGCGGCCTCGCCGACCACGGCAGGCCGTACCTGCCGGACCACCCCGGGGTGCACGTGAGCCTGTCCCACACCCGGGGAGTGGTCGCGGCCGGCGCCGCCCACCAGCCGATCGGGGTGGACGTCGAGCTGGCCGCCCGGGGCGGCTCGCTGCGCGCGGTCGCCCGGCGGGTGCTCGCCCCGGCCGAGCTGGCGCAGGTCGAGGCGGCGCAGGAGCCGAACCCGGCCTTCCTGCGGCAGTGGGTGCGCAAGGAGTCACTGATCAAGATCGGGCGGGCCACCCTGGACACCCTCGGGCAGATCGACCTCTCCGCCCTGCCGCTGGACGTCCCGCCCGGCGCCCCGCTGCGCAGCCGGTACCAGGACCTGTACCTGCTCGACTGGACCGACCGGGAGCACGGCGCCGCCGTCGCGGCGGTCAGCACCGCCCCGCCGACCGTCGTGGACCTGGCCGCGGCCGGGTAGCCGCCGGGGGCACCCGCGCGCGGGGCCGGTGGATAAGCGGTGTTAGCGTGCCTGGTCGTGGGCGCGCCGACGGCGCACGCCCGCCGACCCAGCTGCCCACCGGATCAAAGGGTGCCCCGCCATGGCCAAGTTCCTGCTGAGCCTGCACGTCCTCGCGTCGGTCCTGTTCATAGGCCCGGTCGCGGTGGCCGTCAGCATGTTCCCGCGCCGCGCGAAGGCCGCCCTCGCCGGCGGGCCGGACCAGGCCTCGGACGCGGGCGTGCTGCGCGTCCTGCACCGGATCACCCAGGTCTACGCGCTGCTCGGCGTCGCGGTGCCGGTGCTGGGCATCGGCCTGGCGCAGGTGATGGACGTGCTCGGGCAGTCCTGGATGATCGCCTCGATGGTGCTCACCGCGATCGCCGCGCTCTCGCTGCTGCTCTTCGTGCTGCCCGGCCAGCAGGCCGCCGTGGACGCGCTCGGCCTCGACCCGAAGGACGAGCAGCACACCAAGGCCGTCAGCGGCCTGCGGATGCTGCCGATGACGGCCGGGGTGTTCAACCTGCTGTGGGCCGTGGTCGTGGTGCTGATGATCATCCGCCCGGGGTCGACCACCGGGGCCTGACCGGCCCCGCGCGGTCCGATCCGCCCTGCCCCCTCCCGCCGACCGGGTCGGTTCGAGTACCGTCCTTGGCCATGACGATCATGGCGGGCATGGGCAGCCCGACGGGGACCGGAGTCGGCCCGCTGCTGCGCGGTTGGCGGGAGCGACGACAGCTGAGCCAACTGCAGCTGGCGCTGCGGGCGGACTCCTCGGCCCGGCACCTCAGCTTCGTCGAGAACGGCCGCTCCCGCCCGAGCCGCGAGCTGGTGCTGCGGCTGGCCGCACAGCTGGACGTCCCGGTGCGCGAGCGCAACACCCTGCTGCTGGCGGCCGGTTACGCCCCGCACTACCCCGAAACGCCGCTGGACGACCCGTCGATGGACGCGCTGCGCGGCAGCATCGAGCGGCTGCTCGCCGCCCACGACCCGTACCCGGCGGTGGTGGTCGACGGGACCTTCCGGGTGCTGGCGGCCAACCGCTCGCTCGCCCTGCTGCTGGACGGCGTCGCCCCGCAGCTGCTCCGACCCCCGTTCAACGCGATCCGGGTCGCCCTGCACCCGGACGGGGTGGCGCCGCGCATCGTCAACCTCCGGCAGTGGCGGCGGCATCTGCTGAAGCGGATGGAACAGCAGCTGGAACTGGTCCACGCCGAGCCGCTGCGGCAGCTGTACGAGGAGGTCAGCGGCTACCCCGAGCCGGCCGGCGGGCCGGCCGAGGACGCCGTCGAGGACGGCTGCCCGTTCGCGCTGCCGCTGCGGATCCGGCACGACGGGCGGGTGCTCTCCTTCCTGTCCACCATCGCGACCTTCAACACCCCGCTGGACGTGACCGTCTCCGAGCTGGCCCTGGAGACCTTCCTGCCGGCCGACGCGGAGACGGTCCGCTTCCTGCAGTCCGTGGTGGGACCGGAACGTTGATGCCTCAGGTACGGCTGCCGCTCCGCCGCAGGGCGGTGAGCTGGAGCACGGCGAACAGGGTCACCACGGCGGCCTGGGCCGGGATCCAGACGGTGCCCGCGGCGGTCGGCTCCAGCCAGGCGGTGAGCGCGACCAGGCTGAGCACCGTCCAGGCGATGTTGAGGTCGACCACCGTCAGGACGGCCAACCGGTGCGGGCGCCGGCGGGCGGCCAGCGCGCCGACCGCCAGGGCGTAGCCGGTGAGGAGGAGCCCGAGGTCCAGCAGGGTGGTGCGGCCGACGCCGAGCAGCTCGCCGAGCGGGCCGGGGAAGGCCAGATAGGCCAGGCCGTTGCCGCCCGTCACCAGGGCGTCGAGTCCCAGGGCGCCGCGCACGGTCCACGGCGAGAGGGCGGAGGCGGCGGGCGTGAGGGCGCTGGCGTGACGCGTGCTGGCGGACATGGCGGATCGGCCTCCTGACGGGGACGGGGATCCCGGCGGCCGTGGCGCCGACCGGATGCCTCCACCCTGCCGGGCCGGTCGGCGGACGTCGATTACCTCGCGGGTAAGGGCCTCGACCTCGCGGGTAAGGGCCTCGACCTCGCGGGTAACGGCCTCGGCCTCCTACGTGAGGCCCCTTCGGCTCACGGCCGTTGCCTGAGCAGCACGCCCGCCCGCTTCACCGCGCGGGCGGTGATGGTGGTCTCGGCGCGGGTGACACCGAGCGGGCCGAGGATGTCGGTGAGGAAGCGGTAGAGGCCGCCGTGGTCCGGGCAGAAGATCACGGCCAGCAGGTTGGTCGGGCCGCTGGTGGCGAAGACGCCGTGCACCTGCGGGTGGCCGGCCAGCTCGGTGCCGACCTCGGCGAGCCGGCCGGGCGGGACGTCCAGCCAGAGGTTGGCGTCCACGGCCATGCCGAGCAGCCGCGGGTCCACGGTGGCGTGGGTGCGCAGCAGCCCGACCTCGTCCAACCGGTGCAGCCTGCGCCGGACGGTCGACTCGGGCGCGCCGACCGCCCCGGCCAGCACGGCGTGGGACTGCCGGGCGTCCTCGCCCAGCCGGTCCAGCAGCGCGCGGTCGAGCTCGTCCAGCGGTGGGGGTGCGGTGGGGCGCGGCGGGACGGGCCTGGCGAGGGCGGCCGCCTCCGGCTCGGTCAGGTAGCCGGCCTGCCACTGCCCGGCGTCGGCGAAGGCGTGCAGCACGGCGTGGGTGGTGGTCTCGGTGACGGCGCCGGTCGCGGGCAGCTGCCCGTACAGCAGGCGGTCCCGGGAGCCAGCGTCCCCCAGCATGACCGCGCCGATCTCGTGGCCGCCGAGCATCACGTCGACGAAGGGCACGTCGGAGCGGTCGGCCAGCGCCCGGGCGATCGCGTCCACCCGGCCGCGCAGCACCCGGACCCGCAGCAGCAGCGCGCCCACGGCGGCGTCCTCCACGTCGGGCATCCGGACCACCCGCAGCACCCCGGCCTGCCGCATCCGGCCGAGCCGGCGGGTGACCGTCCGGGCGGAGACGCCCAGCACCTCGGCGATCCGGCCGGGCTCGGCCCGTCCGTCCAGCTGGAGCGCGCAGACCAGGCGGCGGTCGAGGGTGTCCAGCACGGTGTCCGGATCGGTCGTGGCGAGGTCCATGATGTCCGATCTCCGTCATTCACAGTCATTTGAGCGTCCTGTTCAGCAGACTTGACGGTACTCCTTGTCCCGGGCGGCCGGAGCGAACCGGCCCGGGAACGGAGGAGTCGCCGTGACGGACGAGCTGTGGACGCTGGCGGAGGGTGCGGAGGCCGCGGTGCGCGAGGTCGGCGGGAAACTGGCGGCGCGTCGGCCGGACCAGCCGACCCCGGGACGGACGGTGGCGGAGGCGATGGCCGCCTTCGCGGAGCTGGACGGCCCGGCCGCCACCGAGCTGCGCGAGCGGCTGGCCGCGCTGCGTCCGCGGGCCGGCTGGGCGCCGGAGGAGCTGGACGGCTCGGTGCCCTGCGAGGGCGAGTGGTGGATGTGCGACGCGACCGACGGTGCGGTGCAGTACCTGCTGGGCCAGCCGCACTGGGCGGTGACGGCGGCGCTGGTGCGGGACGGAGCTGCGGTGCTGGCCGTGGTGCACGCGCCCGAGCAGGCCGGCGGCCGGACCTACCGGGCGGTGCTGGGTGGCGGGGCGCAGCTGGACGGACGGCCGATCGCGCCGCTGGAGCGGGAGTTGGCGGTCACCGTCGCCGCCACCAGCCAGCCGCCCCGGGTGGCCGACGATCCGGTGGCGCTGCGCCGGGCGGGCGAGTCGCTGTCCGCGATGGCGGGCGCGGCGATGGCGGTGCGCAACCTCGGCCCGACCGCGCTCCAGGTGGCCCAGGTCGGCTCCGGGCATCTGGCGCTGTTCTGGGAGTACGGCGCGGACGCGGGCAACCTGCTGCCCGGCGCGCTGATCGCGAGCGAGGCGGGCGCGGCGGTGACGGACGCCGCCGGGGCGGCCTGGACGGCCGGCTCCGACAGCTTCCTCGCCGCCGCGCCCGGGCTGCACGCGGACGCGCTGGGGGTGCTGCGTTCGGTCAGCTGAGCTTGAACAGGGCGGCGGCGTTGTCGTGGCAGACCGCCCGCAGCCACTCCTCCCCCAGGCCCAGCCCGGCCAGTGCCTCCAGCTGGTGGACGTACCGGTACGGGATGTTGGGGAAGTCACTGCCGAGCAGGACGCGCTCCCGCAGCCCGCGCAGGCGCGGCAGCTCGTCACGCGGGAACGGGACGTCGGCCTCGGCGAAGTCCGTGAACGCCATGGTGGTGTCCAGCCGGACGGCCGGGTGACGCTCGGCCAGGTCGAGGAAGTCGCGGTACTCGGACATGCCGAGGTGCGCGACCACCAGGACCAGTCCGGGGTGCCGCTCCAGCACCTCGCCGATCGGGCCGGGGCCGGTGAACCTGCCCGGCACCGGCCCGGATCCGCAGTGGGTGACCACCGGGGTGCCGGTGTCGGCGAGCAGCCCCCAGACCTCGTCCAGTTGCCGGTCCGCCGGGTGGTAGCCGCCGACCTGGAGGTGCGCCTTGAACACCCGGGCGCCGTCCTCGACCGCCCGCGCCACGTACCCGGCCGCCCCGGGCTCGGGGAAGAAGGTCGCGGTGTGCAGGCAGTCCGGGGTGCGGGCGGCGAAGTCGGCGGCCCAGGCGTTCAGCCAGGCGGCCATGCCCGGCTTGTGCGGGTAGAGCATCGAGGTGAACGCCCGGACACCGAACTCCCTCAGCCGCTGGACCCGTTGTTCCTCGGCCTCGCGGTAGGTGATCGGCCAGGGGCGGTTCACCAGCGGGCCGGCCGCGTCGAAGTACGCCCACACCTTGTCGAGGACGTTCTTCGGCATGAAGTGGGTGTGCACGTCGATCAGCCCGGGCAGGCCCAGCGTCTGCCAGAACTCCCTTACCGCTGCGGCTTCTTGATTGGTCACGCGGGCACCGGGCGGGCCCGGTCGATGATCCCGGCGGCGTCGACGCCGGGCGGCAGGGTGCCGAAGGCGGCACCGTGGTCGCCGCCCAGGCGGGTGGCGCAGAAGGCGTCGGCCACCGCCGGGCTGCCGTACCGGACCAGCAGCGAGCCCTGGAAGGCCAGCGCCATCGACTCGACCAGTCGCCGGGTGCGGAACTCCAGGTCGGTCACGTCGCTGAGCTGCTTGCGCAGTTCGGCGACGGCAGCGTCCAGTCGACGGTCAGCGCCGGCGGCGGCGTCGAGTTCGCCGAGAAAGGCCTCGACCGTCTCCGGGCGCTTGGCCATGGCACGCAGCGCGTCCAGGGCGGCGACGTTGCCGGAGCCCTCCCAGATCGACACCAGCGGCGCCTCGCGGTAGAGCCGGGGCATCCCGGACTCCTCGACGTAGCCGTTGCCGCCCAGGCACTCCAGCGCCTCGGCGGAGTGCACCGGACCGCGCTTGCACACCCAGTACTTGGCCACCGCCAGACCCAGCCGCCGCACCAGCGACTCGGTTTCGTCCCCGGCCAGGGCGAGGTCGGTGGCCTGGGCGAGCCGCATCGCGACCGTGGTGGCGGCCTCGGACTCCACCACCAGGTCGGCCAGCACATTGCGCATCAGCGGCTGGTCGACCAGCGCCTTGCCGAACGCCCGCCGGTGCAGGGCGTGGTGAACGGCCCGGGTGGTGCCGTAGCGCATGCCGGAGGCGGCTCCGACGGTGCAGTCCAGGCGGGTCATGTTGACCATCTCGATGATGGTCGGCACGCCCCGGCCCTCCTCGCCGACCAGCCAGCCGACCGCGCCGTCGTACTCCAGCTCGGCGGAGGCGTTGGACTTGTTGCCGAGCTTGTCCTTGAGCCGCATCAGGTGCAGCCGGTTGCGGCTGCCGTCCGGGAGGACGCGCGGCAGCATGAAGCAGCTGAG
Organism: Kitasatospora sp. NPDC001159; assembly: GCF_053598235.1. Lineage (NCBI taxonomy): Bacteria > Bacillati > Actinomycetota > Actinomycetes > Kitasatosporales > Streptomycetaceae > Kitasatospora > Kitasatospora sp. NPDC001159. The sequence continues at coordinate 23,483 of NZ_JBSFJV010000030.1, read as the reverse complement.
CCCGCCGGGCGCCTGGGCGAGCGTCAGGAAGAGGTCGGACATCGGCGCCGAGGTGAACCACTTGTGGCCGGTGAGCCGGTAGGTGCCGTCGGCGTGCGGGATGGCGCTGGTGGTGTTGGTGCGGACGTCCGAGCCGCCCTGCTTCTCGGTCATCGACATGCCGGCGATCAGCCCGCGCTTGGTGCGCGGCTCGCGCAGCCCGTAGTCGTACTCGGTGGCGGCCAGCAGCGGCTCCAGCTCGGCGGCCAGGGAGGCGTTCTGACGCAGGGCCGGGATGGCGGCGTAGGTCATCGAGATCGGGCAGGTGTGGCCGGCCTCGACCTGGCCCCACACGTAGAACTTGGCGGCGCGGGCGGAGTGGGCGCCGGGCCGCTCCTCCCGCCAGGGCGCGGCGTGCAGACCGTACGAGACGGCGGTGCGCATCAGCTCGTGCCAGTACGGGTGGAACTCGACCTCGTCGATCCGGTGGCCGAAGCGGTCGTGGGTGCGCAGCACGGGCGGGTTCTCGTTGGCCAGCCGCCCCCACTCGGCGGCCTGCTCGGAGCCCGCCAGACGGCCGAGCTCGCGCAGCTCGGGCTCGGCCCAGCCGGCGCCTGCCCGGTCCAGGGCGGCGAGCAGGGTCGGGTCGGCGGCGCTGTCGTGTCCGTACGGCAGGGGCACCTGGTTGGTGACCTCATGCGTCGCTGTCATCGCGTCCTCCCAGGGCACGCAGGGTGAAGGAGACCAGGGCGGGGACCACCGTGGTCCTGTCGCTGTACTGGTTGTCGCCGGGTCGGGGCCCGGCGCATTCGATCGGCGCGGCGGCGAGCGGGCCGGCCAACGCCTCGCCGACCGCGCCGACCAGGGCGGCGGCGGTCAGCACCGGGTCTTGTTCGGGGAGTTCGCCGCTCGCCACGGCGGCGGCGATCTCGGTGGCGATCACGTCCCGGAACGCCCGCCGGAAGACCAGGCGCTCGCCGTCCACGACCGCGTCGGCCGGCTCGACCAGCAGCGCGTACGCCAGCCGGGGCGCGCGCAGGGCGCGGGCGGCGAAGGTCTCGACCACGGCGGCGATCCGCTGCTGCGGGGTGTTCCGGCGGCCGACGGCGGCGTTCACCGCCTCCATCTCGCGGGTGACCACCCGGCGGAACAGCTGCACCGACAGCTCTGCCTTGTTGGCGAAGTGCTGGTAGAGGCTGCCGGTGGCGATCCCGGCGCGGTCCGCCACGGCGGCCATGGTGCAGCCGCCGTAGCCGCGCTCGGCGAGCAGGCCGACCGCCGACTGCAGCACCGCCTCGCGCTGGGCGTCCAGGCGGGCTTGCACGGCGGGGGTGCGTCGGTAGGCCATGAAAGTATTGAAGCACTGATTCACTGCTTCGGGGAGGGGGCGGCGCGGGGTCCGGGGCCGGGGACACCGTGGATACGGGATAGGGGATAGGGGATGCGACAGGAGGCCGCCCCGGGCGGGACGGCCTCCTGGTGTTCCTGGTCCTGCTGGCTCTGCTGGTTCCGCTGGTCCGCTACTGGGAGTTACAGCGGGCGGCGCTCCTGCTCCAGTCGCTGGCCCTCGATGTCGAGCGGGCCGAAGGCCGGGGCCGACTGCGGCGACTTGGCCAGCGAGCGGGCGGCGTCCCGGTCGCCCAGGCCGGCCCACTCCAGCACCTTGGCGGTGGCCTCCGCCGACTGCTCGGCCGGCAGCTTGCTGATGTTGGAACCGTGGTTGCCGCCGGGCACGGTGTAGACGTAGCTGTCGTCACTGCCCCGACCGAGGTGGAACGGCTTGGCGCCCCACGGGTCGTTGCCGCCGTAGACGAACATGATCCGCTCGCCCTCGCGCTTCACCCAGCGGTCGATGTCCGGCATCGCGTACGGGTTGAAGACGGTCGGGATCTCCTTCGGCACGTAGGAGCGGGCCGAGTAGAGCTCCTTGTAGTCGTAGTGCAGCTGGTCCTGCAGGTACGAGACGTCGAAGAACGGCGCGCCGAGCTCGGTGGCGGCCTGGTAGTAGTACGCGGTGTACTTCGCCAGCGACTGGTCGCTGTTGCCGGTGATGCCCGACTGCGAGTCGTACCAGGTGTACAGCTCGTCGTCGGTCGCGGTGGCGGCCACCGGGACCTTGGCGCAGTCCGACTCCAGGCTGTACTGCCAGAACGCCCAGACCACGTCCAGCACGCCGGCCTCATAGGCACGGTCCGGGGTGCCGAGGGTGTTGAAGGTGGAACCCGCCGCCTTGTTGTCGGCGATGTAGCGGGGCTCCAGGCGGTCGCGGCGCACCAGCAGCTCACGCTGGGCGGCGTTCAGCTTGGCGCGGCACTCCGGGGTGCCGACGGTGCGGAAGAACTCGGTGTAGGCCGAGTAGTCGTTGATGTCGGTGTTGTTCGGCGCGACGTAGGCGATCGTGCCCGCCACGTCGTCCGGATAGAACCGGCGGTAGAAGGTGGAGGACATGCCGCCCTTGCTGGCGCCGGTGGAGAGCCACTCCTGCTGGTAGATCCGCTTCAGCGCGGTCACCAGCCTGTGCGAATCGGCGGCCTGCTGACGGATGCCGGCCTTGGACCAGTCGGCCGGCTCGGGGCGGGAGGGGGTGAAGAAGCGGTACTCGATGGAGACCTGGTTGCCGTCCACCAGCCGGGTCGGCTCGGTGCGGGACGGGTTGGTGCCCAGCGTGTACCCGTTGGTGTAGAAGACGGTCGGACGGTCGTATCCGCGGTGCAGCACGCTGAAGCGCTGCTGGAAGGTGCCCAGCCAGGGGCGGAAGTGGTCGATCGGCTGGGTGTAGGTGGCCAGGAAGTAGCGGTGGCCGGTGGTGGTCGGCTTCTCCTCGGTGATGGTCACCCCGGGGATCGCCGCCAGGCGGTCCTTGATGTCGGCGTTCGGGTCGTCGGCCGGGCCGCGGCCGTGGGCGGCCCCGGCCGCCTCGGAGGCCTCTGCGCCCTGGCCGCCGGCGGCGGAGGCCGGGGTGGCCAGGCCGCCGATCGCGAACATCGGTATCAGCAGGACGGAAACCAGCAGTCTTCTCAGCTTGGCGGTCATCAACTCTCCATCGGATCAACGGACATGACAGCTGCCTCGTCGGCACAACTCTGCGGTGCGGGTGGTGCGGCGGCCGCCTCGTGGACGGCCGAATGGGCCACCCGCTGGTCGCGGGTGGCCCATCGGGGGAAGGTGCTGGTCAGTGGGGTCGCCTCGGTTCCGTCGACTGCTCGGGCGGTCGCCCGCTGATGGGGTGCGGTGCGGGCGGGCCGGGACTGCGATCGGGGCTGGACCTGCGAAGCGGGGCTCCGGGTGGACCTACGGGCGGGCCAGGGTGCAGCCCGGGAGGGTGAGGTCCAGGCGGTTCCCGGCGGCGAAGCAGCTCGGGATGATGTAGGTCTCCTGGGCGTAGCCGATTCCCTGGTGGACCGTCACCGCGCCGGACTGGTCGACCTCACACGGGTTGTCGAGCGTGCAGGACTCGCCGTTCTCGTTGATCGTGTTGTTGACGGCGACGACCTGGCCGGTGTTCGCGTCGACGACCGGCGAGCCGGAGGTGCCGCCGATCACGTTGCAGTCCGAGGTGTAGCGGACCGAGTCCTTCATCGTCCAGTCGGCTTCCTTGAGCCGGTAGGCGAAGCCGTCGATCGAGCACGAGTAGATCTGCTTCCAGTAGCCGGAGACCACCCGGATGTCGGCGCCCTGGACGGGGTGGTCGGCGGAGACGGTCAGCGGGGCGATCCCGGTCTGGGCCTGGATCGAGTCGTAGCTGGAGTCGAGCTGGTAGATCGTCACGTCGGTGTCGGTCATCGCGCTGTAGACCACCTTGGTGGCGGTCAGCGTGGCGACCTCACCGGCGGAGCCGTCGAGCAGGGTGAAGGTACGACTGGACGGCTGATCGACGATCACCTGGCCGGGGCCCGGCATGCCGGTCTCCAGGCAGTGACCGTTGGTGAGCACGAGTCCCGGGTCGCTGCCGGTCGAGCCGGGCATCCGGACCAGCGAGCCCGAGCAGTTGCTGAGCGCCACCGTGCCGCTGAAGTCGACCGCGTCGAGGGGCCGGGCGGCCCTGGTGGTCACGGCTCCGACGGCCTGGGCCGGGACGGCTCCGGTCAGTGCGGCGGCTCCGGCGACCAGGACCGCGGCGAGCATGCCTATGAGTGGCTTCTTCATGAGAGACCTCTCGGTGTGGGGGTCCCCCAAAATTGTCGTGGACATGGCTACATGTCAAGGGGTCCGCCATCACGGAGTGGCCATTCGGCACATTAGGGCAAGCGGTCGGGCGCCGTCAGAGGTTCCGACCCACCCGCACGGTCAACTCCCTTGCCAATGGCGCCGACCGAGGCTGATCAGGCGCAGCTGCAGCCGGGCGGTGGCGGCGATCCGCCGCTCCCGGGCGGGGTCGCCCTCCTGGGCCTCCAGGAATGCGGAGGCCGTCGACACCATGTGGTCCACGTACAACTCGGCGAGCATCCGCAGGTCCTGCTCGCTCCACCCCCGCGAGACCGGCTGGAGCGCCAGGGCGGACCCCACCTCGGCAGCGAAGCGCCCGAGTTCGGCGTCGATCGCCTCGCGCACCCGCCGGACCCCGCCGTGCCGCTCGCGCGCCAGGAAGCGCACATGCGACCGGTGTTCACGAACGTGCCGCTGGATCACGTCCACCGCCCGGTCGATCAGCTCCTCGGCACCGCCGGCCTCGGCGAGCACCGAGCGGATCATGACGTGCAGGCTGGCCAGCGACTCCTCGACCAGCGCGACGCCGAGGGCGGCGAGGTCCGGGAAGTGCCGGTAGAAGGCGGCCGGGGACAGTCCGGCCTCGCGGGTGACCTCGCGGACGCCCAGGCTCGCCAGGTTCTGATCGGTCAGCAGATGCAGCCCCGCATCCAGCAAGGCCCGCCGACTCTGCTGCTTCTGGGCCTGCCTGGCCCCCACGGTGTGATTCACGCCATTCAGTAAACAGTTGTTTGCCGAACTTGGCCAGCCGGGCGTACAGTGAGACCCGAACTCAGTGAACACTTGTCAACCGAAACACAGCCGAAGTGCAGCCGAAACCGGCGCAGCCGCACACCCGCAGCTGAAGGAGTCAGCCGTGATCCTGTTCTCCGCCCTGGTCGCCATGGGCGTCCTGATCGGCACCGCCGCCCACCTGCCCCTTCCGGCCTTCCTCACCGCCGCCGCCGCGATCGCCGCCTGGCTGCTCGCCTTCGGCGCCCGCGAGGGCATCGCCCGCCTGCGGCACCGCTGACCCGGGCGCTCCAGCCACCCCAGCCGACCCGGCCGCTCCCGCTGAGAGGACCCGCCACGTCATGAGCACCGTCACCGAACGCGCCATCACCAACCGCGCCATCACCAACCGCGCCGCCGGCAACGCAGCCGACCGGGCCGCCACCGACCGTCAGAGCACCACCGAGGCCGACAACCTGGCCATCGCCTCCTTCCTCCTCGGCCTCCCGGGCCTGCTGCTCTTCAACATCGTCCTGGGTCCGATCGCCATCACCCTCGCCACCCTGGCCCTGGTCCGCGGCACCAGCCGCCGCGGCCGCGCCTTCCTCGGCCTGGCGCTCGGCATCGCCTCGCTGGCGATCCTCGCCGTCACCACCGCCACCTCCCACGGAGTGCTCATCGACATCAGCTCCTGAGGTCGGCCGCTGAGGGCTCCTTCCGGGGGGTCCGCAGTTGAGGTCCGCCCCTGAGCCGACCTCAACTCCCCGTCTCATCCCTCGAACAGCTGATCCCGCCAAGCCCGCCCACGACCCCGGCCCGCCACGTAGGGTGGCCACATCGGCCGGGTGAACACAGGGGGCAGGAGTGACCACCGAGATCCACAGCGACGCACAGCCGACGCCCAACGGGACGGGCGGACGGCTGCTCGCGGTGAGCGATCTGCACATCTCCTACCAGGAGAACCGCGACCTGGTGGAGAAGCTCCAGCCCACCCACCCCGACGACTGGCTGCTCGTCGCCGGGGACATCGCCGAGCTCACCACCAGCATCGAGTGGGCGCTCGGCCTGCTCGCCGAACGCTTCGCCCATGTGGTGTGGGCGCCCGGTAACCACGAGCTGTGGACCCACCCCGAGGACCCGGTCCAGCTCCGCGGCGTAGCACGTTACGAGCACCTGGTGGAACTGTGCCGCGGCCTCGGCGTCACCACCCCCGAGGACCCCTACCCGCTCTGGCAGGGCGCCGGCGGCCCGGTCCGCATCGCCCCGCTCTTCCTCCTGTACGACTACTCCTTCCGTGCGCCGGGCACGACCACCAAGGAGGAGTCCCTGGCGGCCGCCTACGAGAGCGGCATCGTCTGCGCCGACGAGCGGATGCTCCACCCCGACCCGTTCCCGGACCTGGACTCCTGGTGCCGCGAGCGCGTCCGGCTGACCGAGCAGCGGCTCGCGGCCTGCGACCCGGACGTCCCGCTCGTCCTGGTCAACCACTACCCGACGGTCCGCCACCCCACCGAGGTCCTCTGGTACCCGGAGTTCGCCCAGTGGTGCGGCACCGAGCTGACCGCCGACTGGCACCGCCACTTCAACACCGCCGCAATGATCTACGGCCATCTGCACATCCCACGCAAGACCAACTACGACGGAGTCCCCTTCGAGGAGGTCTCGCTCGGCTACCCGCGCGAGTGGCGCAAGCGCGGGCTGCCGGACCCGCTCCTGCGAGAGGTGTTCCCGCAGGCCGCGGCGTCCTGATCCCCGGGCCGCTACTCCTCTCCCCCTGGTACTCCGCTGTCACCTCCTACCTTCGTCTTCCACCTGCTACTCCGCTCTCACCTCCTGCTCCGCCGCGACCGCCCGCAGCACGTCCAGCCGCGCCGCCCGGCCCGCCGGGCGTAGCCGGCCACCATCTCCGCCCTCGAACGCGGAACCCGCCGAGACGACGTCGCCAATGCCTACCGCGACTGGCTCAAAGCCGCTTGACAGCCCATAGGAGCATTAACGCAGCGACCTGCGCGGCTCCGCGCCCCGCCCCCGCGCGTCCTCCACCGGTGGCGTTCGGGCGTCCTCCCGCTGGAGTACGCCCGAACCCGCCGGTTCCGGCACGGGCAAGGTCAGCTCCCGGCGGCAGCTGCCGCGGCCCGCGCCTTCTCCTCCGCCTCCGCGAAGGTCGCCGACGCCTCCGGCCGCGCCAGCGTCACCGCCAGCTCCCCGTCGCCCACGTCCGCGATCAGGGTGTCCCCCTCCCGCGCGGTGCCGTCCAGCAGCAGGTTGGAGATCCGGTTGTCCAGCTCCGACTGGATCGTCCGGCGCAGTGGCCGGGCCCCGAACTCCGGCTGGTAGCCGCGGTTGACCAGGAACTCCTTGGCCGCCTCGGTGACCTCCAGCTCCACGTCCTGCGCCCGGAGCCGGCGCCGGGTGCGCTCCAGCAGCAGGTCGACCACCGACACCAGGTCCTTCCGGGTGAGCGCGTGGAAGACGATCACCTCGTCAATCCGGTTGAGGAACTCCGGGCGGAACTGCCGGCGCAGGTCCCGCATCAGGTCGTCCCTGATCTGGTCGACGTTCCCGGAGTGGTCCAGGATCCGCTGTGAGCCGATGTTGCTGGTCATGATCACCACGGTGTTGCGGAAATCGACCGTACGCCCCTGGGAGTCGGTGAGCCGTCCGTCGTCCAACACCTGGAGCAGCAGGTTGAAGACGTCCGGGTGCGCCTTCTCCACCTCGTCGAAGAGCAGCACGCTGTACGGCTTGCGGCGCACCGCCTCGGTCAGCTGCCCGGCCTCCTCGTAGCCGACGTACCCGGGCGGGGAGCCGACCAGCCGGGAGACGGTGTGCTTCTCCTGGAACTCGCTCATGTCGAAGCGGATCATCCGGTCCGGGTCGCCGAACAGCAGCGCCGCCAGCGCCTTCGCCAGCTCGGTCTTGCCGACACCGGTAGGCCCGAGGAAGAGGAAGGAGCCGGTCGGCCGCTCCGGGTCGCCCATTTCGGCCCGACCGCGGCGCACCGCCTGAGCGACGGCGCTGACCGCCTCGTCCTGGCCGATCACCTTCTCGTGCAGGTGGTTCTCCAGCTTGAGCAGCCGCTCCTTCTCGGTCGCGTTCAGCTCGGCGACCGGGATCCCGGTCCGGGAGGACAGCACCTGCGCGATGTCGTCGGCCGTCACGTCGACGACCTCCTCGCGGGACTCGGCGATCGCCGCCAGCTCGTCCTCGGTCTGCCGCAGCTCGGTCTTCAGGTTGGCGGCCCGCACGAACTCCTCGTCCGCGACGGCCTCGTCCAACTCCCGCTTCAGCTTGGTGATCCGGTCCTGCACCGAGGTCGTCCCGGTGGAGCCGCTGAGGCTGCGCAGCCGCACCCGCGCGCCGGCCTGGTCCAGCAGGTCGATCGCCTTGTCGGGCAGGAAGCGGTCGCTGACGTACCGGTCGGAGAGCGTCGCCGCCGCATCCAGCGCCTCGTCGCTGAACCGCACCTGGTGGTGCGCCTCGTACGCGTCGCGCAGCCCCTGAAGGATCTCGATCGTCTCCTCGACGCTCGGCTCGGGCACCAGCACCGGCTGGAAGCGGCGCTCCAGCGCCGCGTCCTTCTCCACGTGCTTGCGGTACTCGTCCAGCGTGGTCGCGCCGACCACGCTCAACTCACCGCGCGCCAGGGCCGGTTTGAGGATGTTGCCGGCGTCCATCGAGCCCTCGCCGCCACCGCCCGCGCCGACCACGGTGTGCAGCTCGTCCAGGAACAGGATCACGCTCTTCTCGGCCGCCGTGACCTCGTCGATCACGTTCTTCAGCCGCTCCTCGAACTCGCCCCGGTACTTGGAGCCGGCCACCAGCGCGGTCAGGTCGAGGGTGACCACCCGCTTCTCCCCGAGGCTCCGCGGCACGTCCCCGGAGACGATCCGCTGCGCCAGACCCTCGACGATCGCGGTCTTGCCGACGCCCGGCTCGCCGATCAGCACCGGGTTGTTCTTGGTCCGCCGGGAGAGGATCTCGACGGTCTGCTCGATCTCCTCGGCCCGCCCGACCACCGGGTCCAGCCGGCCCGAGCGCGCCTCCTCGGTGAGGTCCCGCCCGTACTCGTCCAGCGTCGGCGTCTCGCTCGGGTGCGCGCCCGCGCTGCTGCGCTCCCCGCCGGTGCCGCGCCCCTCCAGCGCCGACTTCAGAGCCTCCTGCGAGGGCGCCGCGTTGCGCAGCGCCGTACCCGCACCCGAACGCTCCTGCTCCAGCAGCGCGCCGAGGATGTGCTCAGGCCCGATGTACGAGGCACCGACCGCCTGCGAACGGGCGTGCGCGGCGAGCAGCGCGCGCTTGGCCGAAGGGGTGAGCCCGGGCTGCCCGCCCAGCGACTCCCGGTTCCCGGACGGCAGCGCCTGCTCCAGGTCCCGGGACAGCTGGTCCGGGTCGATGCCCGCGCGCTCCAGCATCCGCCGCGACGGCTCCACCCGGGTGGCCGCCCAGGCCAGGTGCGCGGTGTCGAGATCGCTGCCCCCGTCCTCGGCCGCGCGCTGCGCGGCGAACGCCAGCAGTTCCTGCGAGGACTCGCTGAGCAACCGCCCGATCGGCACCCGCTGCACAGCGGGCGGGGATGCCAGCGGACTCATCCCGAAGAACCGGCTGAGCAGGTCGGAGAACGGGTCGTTCGATCCGAACGGGGGCACGGTCACGGCGCTTCACCTCTCCCAAGCGGTTTGCAGCCACACAAACACAGGCCGCGTCCACCCGCCTGTCGGGCGCATCAGCCGGTGATGCGGTCCAGCAGCACGCCCCCGCCGACGTCGCCCGCACCGCCCACTTCCTCGCCTCCCCCGGCGCCCGCCACCTCACCGGCCAGACCCTCCACCTCAACGGCGGCGCCCACACCACCCGCTAGTTCAATACCGGCGCCAAGGCCCGCCGCAGATCCTCCGGCCCCCGGTACAGCACCCCGGCCATCCCCAAGGCCACCGCCGCGTCCACGTTCTCCTGCCGGTCATCCACGAACAGGCACCGATCCGGCGCGGCGCCGGCCCGCTCCGCGGCGATCTCGTAGATCCGCCGCTCCGGCTTGGCACTGCCCACTCGCGAGCTGTTGACCACCTCGTCCGCCAGATCCGTCAGCCCCATCCGCGCCAGGTCCTCGTCCAGCCACACCGTCGCATTGGTCACCAGCACCACCCGGCAGTGCTCCCGCACCCGCCGCAGCAGCTCCCACCACCACCTCGTCCGCCCAGAACGGCGAGTTCGCGAACGCCTCCGCCAACCCGCGTGCCGCGCCCTCCGACACGCGCCCCGTCAACCCGCGGACGATCGACTCCACCCACTCCGCCTTGCTGATCCGCCCCAGCAACAACGGCCGGTCGTTCTCCGGCGCGAACCCGACCGCCGCCGTACTCCCCACCCCCACCCCCGCCGCCCGTTCCAACGCGGCCACCCCGGCCCCGTCGAAGAACCGGATCACACCGTCCACATCGCACAACACCGCATCAAACGCCCTGGGAGTCACCCCACCTCCCTACCACCAAGATCGCCACGCCCGGCGGGCAGGGGTACGGCCAGCGCACGCCCGCGCAGCGTCGACCGGCAGGTCCTGCATGATCATTTGGGGGACATTTGGGGGACGGCCCCGTGTAGCGAGACTGCAGCGAGACTGCTCAGGGGTGTACCGAGAATGCGAGAACGACTGCGGCCCAGGTCGGGATCATGCTCCTGACCTGGGCCGCAGCCTGCGTTTCAGCTGTTCACGGGGTGGGCGCGGACGGTTTCGAACCGCCGACATCTGCTTTGTAAGAGCAGCGCTCTACCACTGAGCTACGCGCCCCCGTTCGTGGCCCGACGGGCGCACGACGAGTGCCTAGGGTACCTGGTCCCGGGGGTGGTCGTGGCACGGGCGGACGGGCGGGGGCCGGGTGGGGTCCGTGGAGAGCGCGGGCGGCACCCGTAGGGACGGTCGGGAGGCGCCGGGGTGGGGCCCGCCGCGCAGGCGGTGGGCGGGCCGGAGGAGGGCACAGGCCCGGGGTGCCCTCGCGAGGACCGCATCGGGAAGAATGGGCGCGGATCAGCGGGTAGTCGGAGCAGGGAGCGCGCAGTGGCGGTGGCCGGCGGGAGCGGGCGGCGGGGGCGGCGTCGGGTGGCGGGGGCCGTCGGGGATGCGCTGGTGTTGCCGGTGGTGCTGGCGGGCGCGTTGGGGGCGGTCGTGCTGGCCTCGGCCGGCAGCGGCGGCTGGTGGGGCCGGCGTGGCGGGGAGGGTGTGCGGGCGGAGGCCAAGGAGTCCCGGGCCGCGGCGCAGGAGGCGTTCTACGAGCTGGACGAGACGCAGCGCGAGGTGAAGCTCGCGGTGGAGACCGTGCGCGCCGCCGAGGACGACGCGACGGCACAGCGCGCGCTGGCCGAGCTGCCGGCGATCTCCGGCCGGGTCGAGCAGGTCACCGTGAACTACCTGGCCGCCCTGGACTCCCACGACCTCGACAACGAGGCGCTGGACGCGGGCTCCGCCGCCCAGGCCCGGCGCCTGCTGGAGGACGTGAAGGGCCAGCTGGGCTCCGCCCGCGCCGAGCTGAACGACTTCCTGCGCCGCCTGCAGCCGACCCTCCAGCACGCCGAGCAGCAGCTGATGCGGGTCACCCCGGCCGTCGAGCAGGCCAAGCGCGCACTGCTGCAGGCCACCACCACACTGGACGAGGTACGCGGCGCCGGCCTGCGGGCGGACGACCTGGCGGCCCGGCTGGCCGAGCTGGCCCCGGAGCTGGGGCGGCTGAACGAGGGCCCGGCCCGGCACGGTGTGGCCGCCACCCTGCGCCGGGCCGACGAGGTGAGGCAGCGCGCCGAGGCGGTCACCGCCGACGCCGCGCAGCTGCCGGAGCGGGCCCGTGAGCTCGACCGGCGGGTGTCCAGCCTGCGGACCCGGCTCCAGGCGCTGGAGACCAAGGCGGCGACGGTGGAGCCCGCGCTGAGCGAGCTGCGCCGCCGGTTCAGCACGGCCTGCTGGCAGGACCTCCAGCGGGTGCCCGAGCAGGTCGCGGAGACCGGCCGGGCCGCCGAGCGCAAGCTCGCCGAGGCCGCCCGGGCCCGGGACGAGCAGCGCTGGGCGGACGCCACGGCCGCGATCGGCACGGTCCGCGCGCTGCTGGAGACCGCGGACGGCTCGGTGCTCGCCGTGAACGAGCGGCTGCGCCAGCTGAACGAGGTGCAGCACGACCCCAACCGGGAGATCGAGCGCGCCCGCTTCGCCGTCCGGGACGCCCAGCGCCTGGCGATGGCGGGCCGCAGCGCGCCGGATCCGCGGCACGCGGCCCCGCTGGACCAGGCGGTGACCCGGCTGGACCAGGCGGTGGCGACCCTGCAGGCGGCCGGCCGGCACCCCGACTACTGGCACTTCCTGACCGAGCTGGAGGCGGTCCGGGAGACGGCGACGCAGGTGATCGGCATGATCCGCGGCGACCTCGGCCAGCGGTGAACACCGGCAACCAGGCCACCGACCACAGCGCCCATCGGTACCCTGCCGGTATGCCACGCTATGACTTCCGCTGCCGCTCCTGCGGCGCCACCTTCGAGCTCAGCCGCCCGATGGCGCAGGCCAACGACCCCGCCGTCTGCCCTGAGGGCCACCAGGACACGGTGAAGCTGCTGTCCACTGTCGCCGTGACCGGTGCCGCCGGTGCGGCCGGCGGCGCACCGCAACAGCCCGCGGGGGGCGGCTGCTGCGGCGGCGGCTGCTGCGGTTAGTCCGTAGGCGGTCGGACGACAGCGGTCAGGAACCGACGGACGATCTCCTCCCCCGCCGCCACCCCCACCTCAGCGAGGGCGGTGACGCCGGGGGCGGTCCACCCGCTGTCGGCCAGCTCTCCGTGCCCCGGCCGCCAGGCGGCGTGCGCGGCGAGCAGCAGGTCGGCGTCCAGCAGCGAGTCCCCGGCGGCCAGCACGGTGGTGGCCCCGCTGCGCCGGACGGCCTCGGCGAGCGCGGCGCTCTTGCCGAGCGGCTCCGGCACGGCGTACACCTTCCGTCCCTGCAGCGAGACCCGCCAGCCGCGTTCGGCGCACCAGCCGGCCAGCTCCGCCAGCCAGCCGTCCGGCAGCCGGTCGCGCTCGATCACCAGGTAGGTGAACAGCTCGTCGGCCACCCGCCGTTTACGCGTCCACTCGGGGTCGGCACACAGCGCCAGGTGGCGGACCACCTCTTCCAGCGGCGCCGAGCCGGCCGCGATCCGCGCAGTGATCTCGCGGCGCCAGTCCTGGTCCGGCTCGCCGTCCACCAGCAGCTGGCCACCGTTCGCGCAGATCGCGTAAGTCGGCGTCGGGCCGGGCAGGTTGACTCGCCGGTACTGTTCGACGGTCCGCGTGGTGGCGGGCACGAAGGCGGCCGCCCGGCCCAGCTCGGCCAGCAGCGATGCCGCCCGCTCGGTCAGGAAGGAAAGCGGCCGCCCGTCCAGCACCTCGACGCAGAGCAGTCGCGGCGCCGGCCGGTCGGGGACGTCCAGGGCCAGGGCCCGGTCGGAGTAGATGAGCGTACGGTCCAGGTCACTGGCCACCAGCACGTCAGCCACGCCGCCCATCAGGACTCCCTCCCCGTCTTCCCCGTCACGGCCCGACCACTCGCCCCGGTCGCGCCCCGGCTGTAGCGGGGGTGGATCAGGCCGACGCAGGTGTACGGCAGTCCGTCCACCTCCTCGACCACGACGCCGCGTTGGGCCGCGAGCAGCCGTACGTGGTCGAGATCGGCGCCGGCGCCGCGCCGGGCCAGCACCCGCCAGGGGACGCGGCGCAGCAGCACCCGGGTGGTCTCGCCGACGCCTGGCTTCACCAGGTTGACGTTGTCGATCCCGTACTCGGCGCTGATCCGCTCCACGGCGGCCCAGCCGGCCCAGTCGGGCGCCCGGTCCGGTTCGGCGGCCAGTCGCTCGGCCCCCTCGACGGCGGAGCTGCGGACCGAAGCGAAACAGGCGGCCACCGTGTCCAGGAAGGCCGCCGACACATCGCCGCCGGCCAGCTCGGCGTAGTACTTGGCCCCGTGGAAGTCCTGGGGGCCGATCAGCCCGGCCCGCAGCACGGTGCGTGAGACCAGCCCGGACACCGTGGAGTTGAGGCAGGCCGACGGGACCAGGAAGTCGTCCCGGGTGCCGTAGGTCCGCACGCAGCGACCCGGGTCGGCGAGCACCGCGAGGTCCGGGTCGAAGCCGGTGCCGGCCAGCGCGTCGGCGAGTTCGCGGGTGATGGCCCCCTTCCCGGTCCAGCCGTCCACGAACACCACGTTCGCCGCCCGGTGGTGGGCCGCCAGGTAGCGCAGGGCGACCGGGTCGATGCCCCGGCCGCGGACGATCGACACCGCGTAGTGCGGGACGTCGAGGTCGTGGGCGAAGGCCAACCAGCGGCGGATCAGGATGCCGACCGGCGTCCCGGCCCGGGCCAGCGAGGCGAGCACCAGTCCGGGCCCGCGCTCGCGCAGCAGCGTCTCGGCGACGGTGCCGACGGCGAGCGCGATCCGCTCGGCGGAGCCGCGCAGCGCCTGGTGGAAGAGCTCCTGGTACTCGGGGCTGGGCCGGTACTCGACCGGCAGCGACTCGGCGTAGTGCGCGCCGCCGTTCTGGACGGCCTCCTCGCGTTCCTCGGTGGGGGCTTCGAGCCGGACGTCGGAGAGGTCCTTGAGCAGCCAGGCCACCTCCTCGGGACGGTACGAGGAGAACTCCGGCCCGTACAGCGGCGAAGGCAGGGGAAGTGACGGCACGGGAAGCGACGGCAGCAACGAGGATGACGGCACCGGCCGGTGCGAGGGCAGCACCGCGAGCACCACCCCGTCGGCGACCTGCCGCAGTTGGCCCAGCAGCGCGCGCTCGCCCCGGTGCAGCGCGGGGGTGTCGGCGACGTCGTCCACCACCAGCACCACGGCGTCGAAGCGACGGGCCGGGTCGGCGCCTGGGGCGACGTTGTAGGCGTAGCGCTCGCGGGAGGCGTCGTCCTGCGGGTCGTCGTGGGCGGGGAAGGCCAGCCGGGTGCGGATGGCGTAGCCGGGGTCGTCCACGGCGAGGACGGGCGAGCGGGTGGTGGTGGAGTATCGGACGCGGTCGCCGCCGAGCCGCGCGGCGAGCGCGTCGGCCAGCCGCAGCGGCGCGTACATCAGCTCCTCGCAGCCGAGCACCAACACCCGCTCCGCCGCCTCGGGCAGCGCCTCCGCCAACTGCCCGGCCAGCGAGGGCAGTACGGCGTCGAGCCGGGCGCGGTCGGCGACGCTGAAACCGTGCCGGCCGCCGTCGGGGAGCCCGGCGGGCCAGTCCAGCGCGACCCGGACCAGCGGGGCGGGGGCGACCGTCGGCGGTACGACTGCCGGGGGCGCCGCGGCGATCAGCCGCTCGGCCCGCTCGACGATGTCCCCGGGCAGCTCGACGGCTCCGCTGGCGGTGGCCACCACGTCCAGCCGGACACCGAGTTCGGCGGCGGCCCCGGCGAGCCGGGCCCGGTCCTCGGCCGAGCGCAGGTCGACCAGGGCGACGACCACGTAGTGGCCGCGCGGGTGGCGGGCGTGCAGTTCGCGGATGGTGTTGAGGACCGTCCGACCGGTCGAGAGTTCGTCGTCCACCAGCACCAGCGGACCGTCCCCGCCGAGGAGCGCGGGGTCGGCGGGGAGCAGCAGGTGGGCGGTGGCGTGCGAGTGCTCCTCCTCGAAGCCGCCGAGCGGGGCGATCCCGGGGACGGGCCGGCGGGTGGAGTGCAGGTACGGGGCGTCCAGGCCGTCGGCGACGCTGTGGCCGAGACCGGTGGCGGTCTCCGCGTAGCCGAGCACGACGGCCCGGGCTGCCGCCTCAGCGCCGAGCAGCTCCCGGACCCGGCGGCCGAGTTCCAGCCCGGTGCCGTGCACCACCTCGGGCCGCTGCGGGACGTGCTTGCCGAGCACGCTGGAGACCAGCAGGTGCGCGCGCCGAGGGTTGCCGGACCGCAGGGCCAGGCCGACGAGTTCGGGAAGGCGCTCCGATCCGGTCAGCGCTATCCCAGCCCGGTCGGCGACCCAGCGCCCGGTCCACGTCTGCTCTGCTGTCGTCACTGCCGGTCCCGCCTTCGAGGGTGCTCGTCTCATCACGTGCTCAGGTCTCATCACGCGCTCCGGTGGAGGTCAGCCGCACAGGCAGGCCGACAGCAGCTCCGCGAAGCTCACGTCCTCCCGGGCCACGCCGAACACCTCCGCCCGCAGCAGCACCCGCTCCGCCCAGGCGCGGTGCGGCCGGGCCTCGTTCATCTTGTTGGTGTACGCCGAGCGCAGTACCCCGCCGCCGCCCTGCTCCTGGCGGAGGATGTCGCGGGCGTCGCAGTACTCCTCGTGCGTGACCACGGAGAGCGCGTGCACCGCGGGTACGTGGCTGGGGTGGATGCAGGTCTTGCCCAGCAAACCGTTGGCCCGGTCGAGTTCGAGCTCGCGGATCAGCCCGTCCAGGTCGTGCTCGATGATCCGGCGCCGGACCTCCTCCCCGGAGGCCCGGGCCGTACCGCCGGAGGCGGCGAACGGGGTGCGGCGCAGCTGCGGCTTGAACATCCGCTCCTGCACCGGGAAGTACTCCCAGACCGGCCCGGTCACGGTGTAGCCGGTGCCGTCCGCCCGGCCGAGCACGTTGACCACGTCGCCGATCACCGAGGCGACCAGCGCCACGTCGTACGCGGTGAGGTCGGGCGAGCGGCGCAGCCCGTAGGCGGAGCAGAGGTCGGTGACGCCGAGCCGGACGGCGAGCACCCGCTCGCGGTGCCCGGCAAGCAACTCGGCGATGCCGAAGAGCTGCTCGCGTCGGCTCTCCAGATGAGCGAGTTCGGGCGATTCCAGGACGGGCATGGCGAACAGCCGTCGCCCGGTCGCAGCCTCGGCGGCGGTGAGCGCGGCCAGGTAGGCGCCGCCGCTCTCGGGGGTGAACTTGGGCAGCACGAAGCCGCTGAGCAGCGAGACGGCCGGGCCGAGCCGCTCGGCCAGGTCGAGGATCTGGGAGGCGGCACGAACCCTGATGAAGAGCAGCGGGCGATCCTGTGCGCAGTCGGTGAAATCCTGAACCAGGTCCGTCAGCTGCTCGACCAGGTTCCGCTCCCCCGCGTCCACCTCGTGGTCGGCTATCGCGTCCTCCAGGCACAACACCATCGAAACCACACCCCGAGCGGCCTGTTTGCGGATGTCGGCGGCCAGAACGGGCCTGGTGGCGGGGCTGTAGAGGGTGCCACCGAGGGCGGTGGCGAGCACTGCGGGCTCGCTGTCCGCGGTGAACGTCCGCGGCTGCTCCAGAAACAGCCGGGCGCGGACGTCGTCGGCGAGGTGGCCGAAATGGTGCAAGGTGCTCTCCTCGGGGGTGGACGGCCTCCGACCAGCGGTTCTACCTGGGCGTTTCACCTGGAGGCACCGCCGGCGGACTCCCCTCCGCCGACCCCCGGGGGCCTTTCGAACGCCCATCGTACGGACGGTTTCCGGCCGTTCCCGGTTCCCGGGCACTGAACTCCCGGAACATCCCGAAACCCTGAGGTCCGCTTGAACGATCACCGGATGATCACTCTCGATCGCGGTGAGGGGCGAGTGGAAGGCGGCAGCAAACTTCGATCGGCGCAAGTCTTGGCAAAGTCCGCCCCCGCCAGGGCGGTCCGGTCACGTTGTCCGAAGGGGTGGCGAACAGGCAGGATGGTCCGCTATGACGCACGTGATGGCCAAGGGCGCCAACATCGCACTGCCGGCGGCGGCGGTCCGCGCCGTGCTGCGCTGGAGCGCCACGCCCGGTGCGCCGGACGTGGACGCGTCCGCGCTGCTGCTCGGTGCCAACGGCAAGGTCCGTTCGGACGCCGACTTCGTCTTCTACAACCAGCCGCGCCACCCCTCCGGACTCGTCCGCCACCTGCCCAAGCAGCACACCTCCGGCGGCGCCGAGATCATCGACACGGTCGAGGTCGAACTCGCCAAGCTGCCCGCCGACGTGGACCGGGTGGTGCTGGCCGGCTCCTCCGAGGGCGGACCGTTCCGGGCCGTCCCCGGACTGCGGCTGCTGCTGTTCGACGCCGCGACCGGTGAAGGCGCGCCCCCGATCGCCGAGTTCGCGATCGCCGACGCCGAGAACGTCACCGCGCTGGTCGCGGCCGAGCTCTACCGGCGCAACGGGGCCTGGAAGTTCCGGGCGATCGGCCAGGGCTACACCTCCGGGCTGATCGGCCTGGCCACCGATTTCGGCATCACCGTGGACGACGAGGCGGAGAACGCCGCGCCCCAGCCGGCCCCGGCCCCCGCCTCCACCGCCAGCCCCACGGGCGCGGTCGACCCGCGCGCCACCCCGCTGCCGGAGCAGCGCCCGGCGCCCCGACCCGAGCCGGGCACCTTCACGCTGTCCCCGGCCGTCCCGACACCCCAGCCCCCGGCGCAGCCGCAGCACCCGACGACCGCCCCGGCAGCGGCCGCGAGCGGCCCCGCGACCCCGCCGCCGCCCACGGCCCCGCCGACCGTGCCCCCGAACGTCCCGCCGGCCCCGCCCGCGCCGCCGACCCAGCCGGGCACCGGGTACGGCTACCCCCAGCCACAGCCCGGCACCGGGTACGGCTACCCCCAGCACCAGCCCGCGACCGGCTACGGCTACCCGCAGCCCACCCAGCCGTACGCGCCGCCGCCCCAGGGGCCGGGCACCGGTTACGGCTACCCCCAGCAACAGCAGCCGCCCGCCCCGCCGCAGCAGCAGCACCCCGGCGCCAACTACCAGCCCGGCACCGGCCAGCAGCCGCCGGTACCGCCGCAGCCCCCGGCACAGGGCCTCGAGGAGTTCGCCCTCCCCCCGCAGGGCCCGCAGTTCCAGCCCCGCTAGCCGCAGGACACCACCAGTCTCAGGACCCCGCCAGCCGCAGCGCCCCGCCGTCCGGCCGCCCGCTGGCCGGCGGGGCCCCCTCGGCACGGCCCCGCCGAGGGGGAGAGGATTCAGTCCCCGCCCCCCGGCTGGCCCTTGTACCCCCGCTGCCACTGCATCCCGAACCCGTACAACCGGTCGATGTCCGCCTGGAACCCGTTGACGTACCGCACCTCGCGGCGCACCGTCAGCTGGTTGTCCCCCGCGTTCTCGATCAGCACCACGGCGCAGGAGCGCGCCGCCCGGGCCCGCTCGTCCAGCTTGATCTCGATCCGCGGCCCGGTCTGCGGCACGATCGTTATCACCGCGCGGGTCTGCTCGAAGGCCGGGGTGCCGTCGTAGATGTAGACGAAGATCAGCAGCCGCTTGAACTTGTCCTTCTTCTCCAGGTTGACGTACATCGTCTCGCCGGAC
This sequence comes from Kitasatospora sp. NPDC001159, assembly GCF_053598235.1. NCBI lineage: Bacteria > Bacillati > Actinomycetota > Actinomycetes > Kitasatosporales > Streptomycetaceae > Kitasatospora > Kitasatospora sp. NPDC001159. The sequence continues at coordinate 4,371 of NZ_JBSFJV010000030.1, read as the reverse complement.
GGCGCCCCGTACTGGTCGTCGCCGCTGAGCTTGATGTACGGCGGCTCCCGCAGGTCGCCGAAGAAGCCGCCGAGCGGCTGCACCACGCCCCGGGTGCCGTCGGTGAGCTCGTACATGCAGGCCAGGTCTAGGTCGACGTTCAGCTGCTCGTTGCTCCCGGGCGAGTCCGGCTCCAGCGGGCTCAGGATCCGGGGGCTGAAGAAGCGCTTGACCGTCTCCCGGGTGCTCGGCCGGACGGCGCCCGAGCGCATGGTCCAGTGCAGGTTGACGTAGAGGTAGCCGGTGGTGGCGGCCGAGCCGGTGATCGCGTGCTGCGGCGCCGACTTGGTGAGTGTGACCTTGTGCTGCGCGCCCGGGCTGTCGAAGGTGTAGCTCTTGTCCCCGCGCAGGTACTCCCAGATCGAGACCATCCCGTCCTCTCCCCCTGCCTCCGTGCGGCGATCTGACGATCCGCCCGTCCACGATCCGCCGGTCGACGATCGACGATCGACGATCGACCGGTCCATGATCGGGCATCGACCCGGCCGGCCGATACCCGAACTCCCCACTCCCCTACCCCGCAGGGCCGTTCGCGCCCACCCTCGATGCCAACCGGTGGGTCGATTGGCCCGAGGAAGCCGCTCTCCCGTAACATGCCGCCCCTTCGGACGCGATATCGTCTAGCCGCACAGGTGTCCCCTCCGCCCCGGCGCGGGCGCGGTGGGCACGCCGTGCTTAGACGGACGAACCGTCAGGCAGTGTCCGAGCGGCGGACCTGACCGCCTGTGTCGCACTGTGAACCTGTCCCCTGCGGAAACCCGAGGCCCGACCCGCAATGAACCTGACCTCCATACAGTTGGTCTGGACTGTCGTCGGCGGCGCAGCCCTGCTGTTCGTCGCCGTCCTGATGGCGACGCTGCGCTTCAAGAACTCGAAGAAGGACGAGGCGGGTGACTCCTGGGAGCGCAGCGAGGAGCGCCGCCGCCGCAAGGAGATGATCTACGGAATCTCCTCGTACACCCTGCTGTTCTGCTGCGCCGGTGTCGCGGCCGCGCTCTCCTTCCACGGCCTGGTCGGCTTCGGCAAGGAGAACCTGGGCCTGGCCAACGGCTGGGAGTACCTCGTCCCGTTCGGCCTGGACGGCGCCGCGATGTTCTGCTCGGTGCTCGCCGTGCGTGAGGCCAGCCACGGTGACGCCGCGCTCGGCTCCCGGCTGCTGGTCTGGGTGTTCGCGATCGCCTCGGCCTGGTTCAACTGGGTGCACGCCCCGCGCGGCTTCGGCCACGCCGGCGCCCCGCAGTTCTTCTCCGGCATGTCGATCTCGGCGGCGATCCTGTTCGACCGCGCGCTGAAGCAGACCCGCAAGGCCGCCCTGCGCGAGCAGGGCCTCGTCCCGCGCCCGCTGCCGCAGATCCGCATCGTCCGCTGGCTGCGCGCCCCGCGCGAGACCTACGCGGCCTGGTCGCTGATGCTGCTGGAGAACGTCCGCAGCCTGGACGAGGCGGTCGACGAGGTGCGCGAGGAGCGCCAGGCGAAGCTGGACGCCAAGGCCCGCGCCCGTACCGCCGACCGCCGTGAGCGGGCCGAGCTGAAGGCCATCTCCCGCCAGGGCGGCATGCTCGCCCGGGCCCGCGGCGGGCGTCAGGTTCCCGCACTCACGGCAGCCGGAGACGGCCCGAGCGCTACGGAGCCTGCCCTAGCCGCCAGGGACGACAGCGCCACCTCCACCACGAACAGTTCCACCGACCGGTTCGCCCTCGACTCGTTCGAGCCGACCGCCCTGGACGCCGGCCGCCGCCCGCGGGCCGCGGTCAGCTCCTCCTACTCCTCCTACTCCTCCTCGACGTACTCCTCGTCGACGAGCGACTCCGCCTCGACCCGTCGTGGCTCGACCGTCGACCTGACGGCCGACGACGACACCCTGTCGATGCCGAAGCTGGACTCGCTGGAGCGCAAGCTGCGCGCGATCGAGCAGCAGCTCGGCTGACCCCGGCGCCCCGGTAGCGACGAAGGGCCCGGCGACAACGCCCGGACGACAACGCGAACGGCCGCCCCCGGAACCCCGGAGGCGGCCGTTGCGCTTGCCCGGCGGGCGCCCGGCCCGCAGGAGATCAGCCCGGCGACTACTGGTCGCTGGCGACCAGTTCCTTCTCCTCCGCCGCGCCCTCGCGCCGGTTGCGCAGGACGGACGAGCCCAGCGCCAGCCCGATGAAGGCGACGCCGATCAGCCCGGTGACGATCTCCGGGATGTGGTACTTGATCCCGACCAGCAGGATCACCGCCAGCGCGCCGATCGCGTAGTGCGCGCCGTGCTCCAGGTAGACGTAGTCGTCCAGGGTGCCCTTGCGGACCAGGAAGACGGTGAGCGAGCGGATGTACATCGCGCCGATGCCGAGGCCCAGGGTGATCTGGAAAATGTCGCTGGAGATGGCGAACGCGCCGACCACGCCGTCGAAGGAGAACGAGGCGTCCAGCACCTCCAGGTAGAGGAACAGGAAGAACGCGGCCTTGCCGGCCACCTGGACGACCGACTTGCCGGCCTTCTCGGCCTCCTCCTCGCGCTCGGCCTCCTCCTCCAGGCCCGATTCGAAGATCGAGGAGAGGCCGCCGACCGCGAGGTAGGTGATCAGGCCGAGCACACCGGCCAGCAGAACGGTTTCGGCGTGCTCCGCGGCGAAGAAGCGGGAGGCCAGCACCAGCGCGACCAGGGCGACGACAGTGGACAGGGCGTCCAGCTTGCCGACCTTCTCCAGCGGCCGCTCCAGCCAGCTCAGCCAGTTGTGCTCCTTCTCCTCGAACACGAAGTCGAGGAAGATCATCAGCAGGAAGACGCCGCCGAAGGCCGCGATGGCCGGGTTGGCCGCCTCCAGGTACTGGCCGTAGGTGAGGCCGTTGTGGGCCTTGTCGGAGTGCAGCGCGAGGTCGATCACCGTCGCCGGGTTGAGCTTCGCGGTGAGGCCGACGACCAGCAGCGGGAAAACCAGCCGCATGCCGAAGACGGCGATGAGGACACCGACCGTCAGGAAGATCTTCTGCCAGTACGGGTTCATCCGCTTCAACACCGTGGCGTTGACCACCGCGTTGTCGAAGGAGAGGGAGATCTCCAGGATGGAGAGGATCAGCACGATGCCGAAGCCTTGGGCTCCCCAGAGCAGTCCGGCCGCGATCAGGCCGATGGCGGTGATCGCGAACGACCAGCCGAATGTGCGGAGGAACACGGGAGTTGGCTACCTTTCGGGATTCTGGCCGTGCCGGGGTCGACCTCGTCCCGAGACGCCTGACCGGGCCGGGACCCGGTCAGGCCACCCCCGCACTGCCCTCTGTTCTCATGATCGTTGATGGGGTGCGATAAGTCCGATTTGCACCTTTACTGTACGTTGACGCCGAAGTCGAGCGCGATGCCGCGCAGGCCGGAGGCGTAGCCCTGGCCCACCGCGCGGAACTTCCACTCGCCCGCGTACCGGTACAGCTCGCCGAAGATCATCGCGGTCTCGCTGGACGCGTCCTCGGACAGGTCGTAGCGCGCGATCTCCTGGCCGTCGAGGGAGTTGACGACCCGGATGTAGGCGTTGCGGACCTGGCCGAAGTTCTGCAGCCGGGCCTCGGCCTCGTAGATCGACACCGCGAAGACCACCTTGTCGGCCTGCGCCGGGACCAGCTCCAGGTTGACCAGGATCAGCTCGTCGTCACCCGCGTCGTCGCCGCCCACGAGGTTGTCGCCCTGGTGCTCCACGGAGCCCTCGGGGCTCTTCAGGTTGTTGTAGAAGACGAAGTACTCGTCACCGAGCACTCGCCCGCCACCGCAGATCAGGGCGCTCGCGTCGAGGTCGAACGGTGCGCCCGTGGTCGAACGGGCGGACCAGCCGAGGCCGATCTGGACCTGCGTCAGGTTCGGCGCAGCCTTGGTGAGCGAGACGTTCCCGCCCTTGGCGAGCGTGACCACCATGCTGTTCTTCCTCCCTTGCTTCTTCCGGGGCGCGCCCTACAGGTGTAATCCCCCGCGGCCCCGGCCGGCCCGCTTTGGCCGGCTGAACTTCCTGAACTCACATCCTCGCAGCGCAGCCCGGGCCGGGGTTGGCCGGGTCGGTCGCTCCGCCGAGGTGGTGCATGACGCCCCAGACCGCGTTCAGCGCGGTCTGGACGGCGCCCTCGGCCCAGCCGGCCGTCCAGGAGATGTCGTCGCCGGCGAGGAAGATGCCCCGCTTGTCCGCGGGCAGCCGATCCTGCATGAAGTGGGTGAACAGGCGTCGCTGGTACCGGTAGTGGCCGGGCAGGTTGGCCTTGAACGCCCCCATGATCCGGTCCTCAGCCTCGGTCCGGGGCCGACCGGACGCCCGCCGGGTGGGCCGTCGGAGGGAGCTCCGCGGCCGGGTCCGTCAGGCCTGTCCGGTC
>NZ_JBSFJV010000029.1:73237-88912 GCF_053598235.1 Kitasatospora sp. NPDC001159 | reverse complement strand
CCCGCCAGCGCCGCCTTCCACTCCTCGACCTGCCCCACCCCAAGATCAACCACTCGCCAAGTCAACCATGATCAAGTGCGGTTGCAGTACTAGGGGGCCGAGGCCGCCGGGGTTCCCACCGGTACCGTGGCGCGGCTGGCGGTCGTCCTCTCGCTGGCGGTCCCCATCGTCTCGTGGGTCGCCGTCACCTCCGGGCCCGGCGGGCGCCCCGGTGCGCCGTCGTTGACGGTTGTCCTCCTGCTGGCGGCCGCCGTGCTCGTCATCACCTTCACCTGAGTCGAGGCGCACGGCTCCCCGGCAGCACCAGCGGGCCCAAGCCCTTCCCCGCGCGGGCCTTCCACGCCCCCGGGGCACTCCAACCGGTCCGGGCCGGCCTTCTCCCGCAGCTCCAGCTCCGGGCCCTCCTTCCCGCCGATCGAGCAGCGGGTGGCTGGGGAGGACCCGGACCGTGCAGCCGAACGGGCCGGTGCGGTTGAGCTCCAGGGTGCCCTCGTAGCGCTGACAGCCGGTCAGGTCGGGACCGACGACCGGTTTGAGGGCGCCCAGGTCGACCTCGCGGAGCCGGTCCTGTTCGTACCAGGCCTGGCGGGTCCGGGCCTTCCCGTCCGGCAGCGTCGCTGCTGCTGCGGGCCGCGCTCCCTGTTCCTGCTAGTACTGCACGTCGATCGCCTGGATTCCGGTGAATTCGACTTCGAGTCCCTGCGCGCGTCCGCCGTCCTTGAAGTAGATTTCCTGGAATCCCTCGGCCATGATCTCGCGCATCTCCTGGTCGCTGGCGCCCCGGTCCTGGGCGGCGAAGAGACGGTCGGCGTACTCCGGGGGGAGGTGGACGGTCAGGTGCCGCAGCCGGGCCTCGTCGGTGGTGCCGGCAGGGGCGGTGTAGCCGAAGTACGCCCACACCTCCACCGTGATTCCCGTGCTGGTGGCGGCCTTCTTGCGGGCCTGGCGGCGGATGCCGGGCTGCCACACCTTCTGGAGCTCGCGGACCAGGGCCTCGCGCAGCGCGGAGCGCGGGTGCTTGCGCTCGCCCTTGAGGTAGCGCCGCACCGTGTTCGGGTCGACGCCCAAGCTGGCCGCGACCGCCTTCTTGTCTCCCTTGGCGGCCTTGACCAGCGCCCTCATCTGGGCCTGCGCGGACTTCGGCAGGCTCTGGGTGAAGTGCTCGGGCGCCGCCCGGTCGATCGCGTCGGTGATCTCCTCCACAGCCTCCTACTTCCCCTCGACGGCGCTGGAGTCGTAGCCCTTGATGTGCCGGGCCGGGTTGATCGGCTGCTCGCGCTCCAGCCAGTCCACGACGGTGAGCATCTGCTGCACTCCCTCGACCTTCGCCAGGCCCGGCGTGGCGCCGAGGCGGAACGTGCCGGGGAGCACGCCCTTGCCGGAGCCGGTGAGCGGCAGGAAGTCCAGTGGCGACGCGCCGGGGCTCGCGTAGACGACGCAGTCGTTGTTCACGCCGAGCGGGTACCGGCCGTTCGCCTTCGCCACGTTCGCCATCTTCCGGTGCATGTTGACGCGGGCCTTGGCGATGACCGCGGCCCTGATGTCCGGGCGCCAGGTCGGCCGCTCCAGCGCCGACCACGGCTCACCGGACTTGTAGGTCAGGCCCTGGGGGCGCTCGCGCAGCTTGCCGATCCCGAACTTCACCGTCGACTTCACCGCCGAGAGGACCATGGCGATCTGGTGGTGGCGCCACACGGCGGAGGCGAGCTGGTCGTCACCCATCGCCGCCAGGTGCCCGAGGCCCTCGGCGGCGAGCGCCTGGCGCAGCGCGTCCAGGTCCTCGCCCGCGCCCTTGAGGAGGCGGTGCGCGGTCATCGCGGCCAGGAAGGCGCGCTCGTCGCTGTCCTTCTCGGTGGGGATGCCGGCCTCGGCCATCGTGGTCACGTACGCCTCGCGGAGCCGGTCGTGCCACGGGTCGAGGTAGGCGCCGGTCTGCTCGCGCAGGTACGCCTCGACCGGCTGGACGTCGTGGCCGAGCTCCTGGGCGTAGGCGACGGTGGGGGTGGCGTACCAGGCCGGGCCCTCGGGGGGCTTGCCGGTCGGGGTGAACGGGCTGGGGAGGCGCGGGTCGGTCGGGACGCGGGACAGGTCGACGAACCAGGAGCCCGGCTTCTTCTTGTCGAAGGCCGGCTGGCGGACGTGGACCGGACCGGACAGGCCGACCGACAGGCGGGCGGCGGCGGCGAGGTAGGCGGTGTTGATGTCGATGCCCACCGCGAACGGCAGCACCATCTCCGCCTCGGAGAGGGTCTCGACCGGGCGGATCCACTGGTACGACTCCTCGTCCAGGAACCCACCGGTCCAGCCCTGCGCGGCCGGGTGCTCCGGCGGGACCTCCGGCGGCGCCGCCTCGACGACCTCGGTCAGCGCGCCCGGGTTCGGCCCGGACACCCACCCGCCCGTGGCTTCGTCCCGCACGGCCCGCGTCGGCGGGCGCAGCGCCGTCATCAGCTCCAGGCCGCAGGTGGCGCTGGAGCCGCGGGGGGTGATGACGCGTTGGGCGTAGACGCCGAGCACGCGGGCCAGGTCCGGCGCCGGCAGGCTCGCGGCGTCACCCCACGCGCGGAGGTCCAGGGCGCGCCAGGGCAGGACGGCGAGCTGCACGCACTGGCGTCGGCCGTCCTTGACCGGCTTGTAGATCCTGGCCCACGGGCCGAAACCGCGGCGAGTGAGCTGCCACTTCGAGCGGGCCAGCGCCTTGACGACCTTGTGGTCCTCTGGCAACCGCTGCGAGCGGCGGGTCGCCGGGTCGTCGTCCAGAGTCAACGGCAGCCCGAACTTCTCGACGGCGGCCGCGGTGAGCACGATCAGCGGATCGGAGTCCTTGCCGTTGCGGTGCAGCCGCGCGGTGCCCAGGCCGGACTCGACCAGCGCCCAGGTGACCAGTTGCGCCAGCGTGGTCGCCGGGCAATCCAGGATCAGGCCGCCAACCCCGTAGGCGATGCCGTCGCCGTCCAGCACGGCCAGCGGGCCGTTGGGGTACTGGCCGTCGAAGTACGGGGCCGGGCGCGCGGCACGGCGCAGCGGCTGCCCACTCGGGCGCGCCGCAGTGGGAAGGGCCGCCGCAACGGTGGGAGCCTGCGGGGCGGCCTCGGAGTCCTCCACCGGGTCGGCGGCGGGCTGCGGCTCGACCTCCACCGGGGCGGGCGCCGGAGCGAAGGAAGCCGGCACCTGGTCGACCGTCGAGGCGGCCGGGGCGGCGGCCGGGGCGGGGTACTTCGCCGACCACCCCTCCAGCAGCCGCGCGTACGCCTCCAGGCGCGGCGGCTTCGGCGTCGAGCGGCCGTTCTCGTAGTTCTTCACCGTCTGCGTGCTCGACTGCAACACCTTCGCCAGCTGTGCTTGGGTGACCCCGGCGGCCTCCCGCAGCCGGGCCCGCTCGGCCGGCTCCGGCAGCTGCAGCCCCGGCTCGACACCGGCCAGCAGCGCGTCCACCGCCGCGAACAACTCGTCCTGCGTGGGCATGAAGCCTCACCTCCAGGACTCAACCTAACACACCATTAGCCACTCCAGTTAGCCATTTACATTGACCCAAAACTTTAACTCTTGTTGATTTTTATTTTCAGATAGATGCCCGTGGATCCCTCCAGTGCTTGCGATGGAGCACCGTAGTTTGCGAGTGGAGCAAACTACCTTGCGAGTACGCCCCTGCGGAGTGATCAGATCACGGTGAGTTACGAACAACTTCGGTGATCCGGTACGGCAGCCCGAGGAGGGGTGTTGTCCTGGGGTCATGGGTGACCCGGTGACGCCGAAGGCGTTGATCCGATCCGATGCGTGCGGCCTGCTGGAGCTGGCCTGCGCGTACGACGACTCGCCGTTCCGCGACCGGCTGCGGCTCGGGGACGGTTGGACGCGGCGGTGGCGCGGGACGTGGCTGGTGGGCGAGGGGAAGGTGGCCTGGCCAGTACGGGACATGGCCGGGGTGCCGGTGCTGTCGTCGCGGCCGGTGCGGGGCTTCACCTGGCGGGCCCGGCAGGGGCACCGTCCGGGTCTGCAGTTCATGGTGCCCACCGGCCGTCACCACGGGTTCGAGTCGTTGGAGGAACAGCGGCTGCTGCTCGTGCTGGACTCCTGCGAGACCTGTGCGCGGACGGGCTCATCGTCAAAACCGACCCTCAACGGGCTGTCTACGACCTCGTTCAGGAGTAGATCCGGAGAAGCTGCCTATAGCGGCAGACAGACCACCCCTCGGGGCCCGAGGGCCTTGACTGGACGTGTGTCAAGGTCCCCCGGGCCCCACCCGCCGATCAAGGCGGAGAAACATTAGTGCTACGAGCGACAGGTTCTACTCGGTCCGCAGCGCGGTGGCGGTCCGGGAGCGCGCCGCCCAGCCGGCCGGCAGCAGTGCCCCGAGCAGGGCGATCGCGATCCCGCCGGCCAGCAGCGGGAGCAGTATCCCGGCGGTGTAGACGTGGGTCACGCTCGGCGGCAGGTTCCTGCCGATCGCGCTCCCCATCTGGGTCAGCGTCGCCTTCTCCACCGCCATCCCGATCGGGACCCCGATCAGCCCGGCGACCAGGCCGGTGAGGCTCACCGAGGTCAGCACCATCGCGATGGTCTGCTTGGGTGTCATCCCGAGGGCCTTGAAGATCCCCAGGTCGTGGATCCGTTCCCGGGTGTCCTGCACCACGGTGTTCAGCACGCCGAGCGCGGCGACCGCGATCATCATCAGTGTGAGGGTGGCCACCAGGGCAATCATGGTGAGCACCGTGTAGTTCTCGTACGTAATGTTCGGGCTGGCTGCGGCGTGCAGCGGGGTCAGCGCGGGGGCGGCGGAGGCGGACCAGTCCGGGCCGCTGACGTTGTCGGCCAGCTCGACGTTGAACTGGGTGATGTACGGCGTCAGACCGGCGGCGGTGAACGTGGCCGAATCGGTCATCACGACCCCGTTGCCGCTGGCATCGAAGTCGATGCCGACGATCCGCAGCGGCAGTCGCTTGTTGTCCTGCGTCACGGTGACGGTGTCGCCGACGTGCATCCCGGCCGTCGAGGCCAGGTGGTCGTTGATCACGGCTTCGCCGGGGTTCTGGTAGAAGCGGCCGTGCAGCAGCCCCAGGTTGGTCCAGGACAGGTCGCCGGTGGTGGTGTCCACATTCGTGTGGTCACCCGTCGGCGCGCCGATCACGGTCGCGCCGCTGTCGCCCCAGCCGAACGCGGCCTTCGTGCCCGGGACCGAGGCGAGCGCGGCGGCCACCCCGGTGGAGTCCAGGTGGGGATTGGCAGGGCCGCCGCCGGGGGCGTGGAAGCCGGAGGGCGTGCCGGCGGGCACCACGATCATCGACGCGGCCCTGAAACCGGTGGTATCCGCGTCCATGTACTTGGTGAACGTGGTCTCCAGCCCGATCGCGAAGGTGACGCTGACCGCACCGAACAGCACCGCGGCGCCGACCAGCGCGGCCCGGGCCGGCTTGGCGAACGGTTGGGCCAGTCCCAGCGACATCGGCCGGGGCAGCGGCAGCCTGCTTGCCAGGCGCTGCGCGCCTTGGCCGCGCTTGGCCTTGGGGGCGCGGCCGACGACCAGGGTCTGCACCGCCGGCATGCGGCCGGCCCGAAGTGCCGGGATGAGCGCGGTGACACCGACGATGATCAGGGTGCCGATCGGCACGACGAGGCTGACCCGCACCGGCAGGCCGGCGTCGGCGGCACCGAGATCCTTGCTGGCACTGCCCAGGACCGGAACGGCCAGCAGGTTGCCGAACAGCGTGCCGCCCACCACGCCGATCGTCGCCGGGATCAGGGCTTGTGCGGCGTAGGCGCGGGCCACCTGCCAGGGGGTGAAGCCGAGCGACTTCAGGATCCCGATGCGCCGGATTCCCGAGACCACCGCGCCGCTGACCACGATCGCGATGATCAGCACCGACAGGAACAGACCGAGGACGCCGAAGACGATCAGGAACGGCACGAAGGACTTCGCGCTGCCGACGGCCTGCTTCTCCACGGTCAGGTAGGACTGTCCGCTCTCGACCGAGCCGGCCGGCGCGGCGGCGGCGATCGTCTGCTTGTCCGTGATGAGGTCGGCGTCGGTCCCGGATTTGGCGAACCGGTAGAGCATCTGCTCGTCGGTCTTGGCGCCGGCGGCGGTCATCCGCGCGAAGCCGTCGCCGGTGAGGAAGCCGGTCGCGGTGTTGGTCAGCGAGTTCGCCAGGCCGACGACCTTGAACGAGGGCTTGCCCAGCAGCGAGTCGAACACCACGGAACCGTCTGCGCAGTGATGGTCCCATGAGGCCAGGACGATCTCGTTCGCGGTGGTCGGCCACCTGCCATCGACCAGGGCCAGATGGTCCAGGCCGGAGGTGCCGGCCAGGTCGGGCCGGGTGGTGGCGATGACCGGCTGGTCGGCGCGACCGGCCATCGGCATGCCCGGGGCGATGTTCGCGGTGCAGTCCGTGCCGAAGCTCGTGTTCAGGGCGGAGGTGACCGGGTACGGCCCGGACGCCTCGGTGACGCCGGCGGCGTGCGCGGTGGCGGCGGCCTGCGCGGCAGTGGTCTTCGAGCCGTCGAACTGGACCGACAGATGCGCGCCGTTGCGGGCCTTGAAGGCGTTCTCGAACGGAGTCTGCACGGCGGCCAGCAGACCGAGCGAGAGCACCGAGGAGGTGACGGCCGCGAACGTCGTCAGGGCCATGACGAGGGACTGCACACGACGCCGGCCGACGCCGGAGCGCACGACCTTGCCGAGGGCGCTCATCGGCCCGCCGCCGGCAGCAGACGGGCCACGGCCCGGAAGGAAACCTCGTACAGGCGCTGGGACGGCAGCGCTGGGAGCCGCGTCATCGGACCGCTCCCGCCGAGCTGTTGGAGGTGGCGCCGCTGACCGTGTTGACCACGTCCCGGGCCACGGCACCGTCCACCAGCTCGATCGTGCGTCGCGCGGTGTTCGCGGCCAGCTGGATGTCGTGGGTCACCAGCAGGATGGTCTGACCCTCGGCGTTCAGATCCAGCAGCAGCCGGCGCACGTCCTCGGCCGAGCGCGAGTCCAGCGCGCCGGTCGGCTCGTCGGCCAGCAGCAACGCCGGCCGGTTCATCAGGGCCCTGGCCACCGCCACCCGCTGCCGCTGACCGCCGGACAGCCGCTGCGGGTAGGCCTTGGCGTGCCGGTCGATGCCCAGCGAGGTGAGCAGCTCGGTCGCCCGCCGCTTCACCTCGCCCTTGCCCATCCCGGCCAACTGCGCCGGAACCATCACGTTGTCCAGCACCGTCAGGTCATCGAGGAGGTTGAAGAACTGGAAGATCATGCCGATGGAAGCCCGTCGGTACTTCGCTGAACCGGCCTCGCCGAGTTGGTCGACCCGGGTTCCGTTGACGGTCACGGTGCCGCTGGAAGGCTTGTCCAGACCCGCGACCAGGTTCAGCAGCGTCGACTTGCCGCTGCCGGAATGGCCGAGGATCGCCACGCACTCACCAGCCGCCACGGACAGGCTCACCCCGGCCAGCGCGGGCGGGCCGTCATCATATTTCTTCGTCGCGTCTTGGAGATCGATCATCGGCTCATTCGTCATGGCCATGAACCTAGGAACGGACCGTGATCCATCGCGCCGGCCGGCGGATGTCACCTCTCCCCCCCAGGCCGTCGGCCCGGCGGCGTACTCCGCGTACATCCCCGGGGTGACGCGCAGAGCCGGCGCCAATCCATACGATCTCCGTATGGAAGAGCTGCTCCAGCGTTTCTCGACATCGGCACCCGTGACCTGGCTGACGGCACAGGCCGTGGTGCTGGCCACCGCCTGCTTCTACGCGCTGATGCTCTTCTGGACGATGCCGGTCGGTCAGCTCCGGCACTACGGCGGCCCGTTCCGGTTCCCCGACCTCGGGCCCGACCAGATGATCGGTGTCTGCGTCGTGCTCGCCCTTCCGATCCTGCTGGTGCGCCGTCTGCCCGCGGCGGTCTTCGCGGCGGTCCTGGGCGAAGAAGCAGCCCTCGGCGACCTCTTCGGTGCGCGGCCCTGGATCGTGCTCCTCCTGCTCCCGGTCTTGGCCGGGCACCTCGCCGCCCGGCGGCCGGCGGCTGCCGCCGTCGGCTCCGTCGCGGCCGTCGCGACCGCGTTCGTCGAGCGCACCCTCGTCTCCCACGGGGAATCCGTCGGCTACGCGGCCCCGTGGGCCGGGAAGCTCGCGTTCGTGTTCGCGGTCGCGTGGGTCTTCGGCGGGGTGTACCGCAAACGCCGTGAATACCTCGAAGCCCTGCACGAGCAGACCGAGGCCCGCGCCGTCATGGCCGAGCGGCTGCGGATCGCCCGCGAACTGCACGACAGCGTCGCGCACAGCATCGGGATCATCACGGTGCTGTCGGGAGCGGCGGCGCGGGTCGTGGAGAGCAAGCCCGAGCAGACGCGGCAGGCGCTGACCGGCATCGAGACCACCAGCCGGGAGACGCTGCTCGGGCTGCAGCGCATGCTCGGAGCACTACGCCGCGCCGAGCCCGACGACGCCATGCCGCGGTCTGCTCCGCTGGCGCCGGGCGCCGGCCTGGCGGACGTCCCGCAGCTCGCCGAACGCACGGCCGACGCCGGGGTGCGGGTCCACGTGACCTGGCGGGGCGAGCAGCGTCCGCTGCCGCCGGAGATCGAGCTGTCGGCGTTCCGGATCGTCCAGGAGTCGGTGACGAACGTGGTGCGGCATTCCGGTGCGCGGACCTGCCGGGTCGCGGTCGGTTACGAGCCGACAGGAGTGACGATCGAGGTGGTCGACGACGGGGACGACGGTCTCGGCGGGCCCGGCCGTCCGAGGCTCTCGGCAGCGGCCGGCGGGAGCGGCTTCGGCCTGCTCGGCATGCGCGAGCGGGTGACGTTGCTGTCCGGCCAGTTCAGCGCGGGCCGGCGTCCGGAGGGCGGATTCCGGGTGACGGCGAGGCTCCCGGCATGAGCGTGCGGGTGCTGCTGGTCGATGACCAGCCGCTGATGCTGGCCGGGCTCGCGATCCTGATCGGCGACACCGACGACCTGGAGGTGGTCGGCCAGGCCGGCAACGGCCTCGAGGCGGTGCGCCTGGTGCGTGAGCTGCGACCGGACGTCGTGGTGATGGACATCCGGATGCCGGGCATGGACGGGATCGAGGCGACCCGGCAGGCGACCGCCGAGCCGGACCCGCCCAAGGTGCTGGTGCTGACGACCTTCGACGACGACGAGTACGTCTACGGCGCACTGCGCGCCGGGGCCAGCGGATTCCTGCTCAAGAGCATGGCCCTGGACGCGATCCTGGACGCGATCCGCGTGGTAGCGGCCGGCGACGCGTTGATCGCGCCGAGCGTGACCCGACGGCTGATCGCGGACTTCGCCGGAACGTCCGGCCCCGCGGCCCCCGAACCGGACGCCGAGCCCGCCGCGGCCCCAAGTCTCATCGCGGGGATCACCGACCGGGAGCGCGAGGTGCTGGCACTGGTCGGACAGGGACTGTCGAACGCTGAGATAGCCGAGCGGTTGGTGATCAGCGCGGCGACGGCGAAGACGCATGTCGCGCGTCTGTTCGCCAAGCTCGAAGCTCGGGACCGCGTCCACCTGGCGATCACCGCCTTCGAGGCCGGACTCGTGCCGCGTAGACGGTAGGGCAGGATGAGAAGAACGATCGAGACCACGAGTTCGCCGCGTTCCAGATGCGCCAGCACACCCACCTGGCCGCAGCGGGATTCGAGTCGAGGTTGTTCAGGAAGTCACGGACCCCACCTGCGCCTCCTCGGGCGGCGGCGCGAGGGACAGGTACTCCCCGAAGCCCTGCTCGCTGATCCGCTGCACCACGCGTTCGGCCACCACCAGCTCGTCCCGCTCGACCCGCACCTCGGCGAGCTGCTTCACCAACTGCTCCTCCAGGAGATCCAGGTCAGCACGTCGCACAGCGATCCGCTGATAGATCTTCATTGCATTCCGGGCCGCGGCGCACCTGGCCGCCCCTACAGATGCGCCATGGAACTCAACTGGGGCGACTCGATCTGGGAACTGATGCTGACGCAGCGTCCCTCCGGCACAAACTCCTCGCAGTCGAGTACTCCGGGCGGAAAGAGCCCGCTGGTGCGGGATGACGACAACACGCTCAACACGCACGCCGTGCTGTTCGACGGCACCAAGACGGTCCTGGCGATCGCCGGCACGTGCTTCGCACTGGGGGTCGTTGTCGCGCCGCACGTCAAGAGCGGGCTGATCAGCCTCAGGTCGAAGCTGCGCCGCCGGGCGGAGGAGACTGCCGACGTCGAGGCCCCCGTTCCTCTCATGGTCGTTGTAGAGGTCGAGTCGGAGCAGCCTGACGCCCCTCGGCTGCGCGCTGACTGACCGTCAGGCCAGCGGGCGACGACCTATGGTCACCGTCTGGCTGGACTCCCCAACGAGTCACTGGCAGTCACAAGCGAACACCGACAACAGCGCCCGCGCTCGCAACCTACCGTGCTCCGAACTCGCAAACCAGCCTGCTCCACCAAGCCCTGAACAGCGCCTACCTCCCAGCCACTCGCAAACTAGCGTGCTCCGTCACATGCTCCAGCAGCGCACGCCAGCGCCACCGGGCCCGGAGGAACACCGCCCACCGCGCGCCCGGCAGATCTACTCCGGCGGATCTACTAGGATGCGGCGCCGATGATCATGCTGACCGCGGGCAGGTTGTGCCATACGCCGTTCAGCAGGTACGCACCAAAAGTCGTGTAGGTGCCGGCCGTGAAGCTCTTCTTCGCGGTGGTCAGCGTGTAGCCGGCCGGGGTGATGACCACGTTGTTCACGTCGGGGAAGTCCAGGTTGTTGCCTGCGCTGTCGCGGACGGCGACCACCAGCGACTGTACGGCGAACGTGGTGTCGGAGAAGACCTTCAGTACGGCCGAGAACGACTCGCCGGCCGTGGCGTAGGCCGGGCCGAGGAGGTCTTGCGTGACCGTCGTCATGGCGTGGTTCCTTTGCGGTGTGTCTCATCGCCAGACCCGGATGTAGTCCGCCTGGAAGGTGAGCGGGCCGGGCGGCGTCGGAACAGGGTGGAACTCGCCGGCGTCGACGGACAGGTTGAGGATCAGGAAGGCCGTCCAGCTGGCCGGTACGCCGGTGCCGTCGGAGAAGACCTTGGCCCCGTCGACGTACCAGTCCACCGAACTCGCGCCGTACACCGTGCCGATGGTCACCCAGGCCAGCGGGGCCACGGCCTGGGCGTTGGTGTAGTAGTCCTGGCCGAAGCGGACGTGGTTGGTGAGTTCCAGCAGGTTCGGGTTGTCCGGGTGGTACTCGAACGAGTCCACCTCGTTGTCGCCGTTGCACCATGTCCACAGCGCGGGCCAGGCCCCGAGCCCGGCAGGCATCCGGACCCGGGCCTCTATGTAGTCGCCCGTCTTCACCTGGAAGGCCTGGTGGGTGCCTTCGGTGGTGATCAGCCCGGTGTCCCACGCCTGCCTGCCGTTCTCCAGCGTCTCCGTCCCGGGAACGGCCGTGAAGGTCACCAGGCTGTTGGCGGTCGCGGTGTTGGCGGAGTGGATCCAGTCGAGCTTGTCGTCGCCCGGGTTGTGTGTGTAGTACTGGTAGGCGCTGGTGCCGGCGCTGTTCCACCGGTCCGGGGAGAGCGGGTAGTCGAAGTGTTCGGCCCACACGAGGCTTTTCCCCGCGGTGGGGCCGGTTGGGGCGCCCTGGGCGGTGGCGACAACCATGGCCACCGAGGGCAGGTTGTGCCATACGCCGCCCAGCAGGTAGGCCCCGAAAATCGTGTACGTCCCGGCGTGGAAGGTTTTCGACTTCGTTGTCAGCGTGTAACCGGTGGGAGTGATGGTCACGTTGTTCGCGCCGACGAAGTCCAGGTTGTGACCGAACGCGTCGCGGACCGCCACGATGAGCGTCTGGGCGGTGAACCCGGTGTCGGAGTGGACCCTGAGGGTGGCCGCGACCTCGTCGCCCGCGGTCGCGTAGGCGGGTGAGAGGTAGTCCTGTGTCACCTTCGGCATGCTGAGCCTCCGTTGGTCGTCGTCGCACGGCTTGGACGCAGCGGCCGACGTGGCCTCGACAGGAACCGGCCGACCACGGCATGCCACAGACCCGGCTGCGGGGCCTTCTTGCCCCGGGCGAACAACGGCTGTCCGCTGGCCGTGTCCGGACCGCCTCGGGAGTCACCGGACGACGCTTCGAGAACGGGCCTCTTCCCGGAAGGCTCGCTCGCATGCCCGGCTCGATGGCCAAGGACCGGTGGCAGCCGAGCGGGCCCAGGCAGCACTGGTGGCCGCCCCAGCTACGTGACCGAATCTGCCGGCGCTGCCAGAAGCCGGGGAGGAAGTGGGGAGCGGTGAGGCACTCGCCCGTCGTACAAGCCGTACAGGCAGGAGAGGGCGACGACGCAACTCTGGGTCCAGATGCGTTGTGCCGTCGCCCGCTCCTGGGGGTCGTCGCGCGCCGGGTAGCCGAAGGCGCCGGTGGGGTGCTGCTGGCAGAGCAGGAAGTCGACCCCGTCGCGGGTGACACGATGATCGGCCCAGCCGAGCAGCCCCAGCCCTTGAAGGAGCGCGGCGGCTTCTTCGAGTCGATAGCTCCGGCAGGCGGCTGGCAGCGCGGCTGCGAACCGCTCCGCGACGGCATGCCAGGCGGCGGCGTCGTTGCCGAAGCGAAGCGGTTGGCCGTCGGCATACTGCGCCAAGGCCATGGCAGTGGCCGCGGGCGCATGGTTCTCGGCCAGCAGGTTCACAGGGGCCGTGGAGGCGAGGAGGGGGTCCGCCTGCTGCGCGGTGAGCCAGCCCAGGTCCCGCAGTCGCCTGACTCCGCCAGCGGCGGTCGTGGGAACGGCGGTGAGTCCGGTGAGTGCTGCTGCCGTGTCCGCCAGGAACCGGTCGAGGGAATCGCAGGAGAGTCCACAGGCCGACAGGCCTCGCGCGCACTCGGCAACCGCGTCGACGCCCTGCCTGCTCCATGCCACTGGCTGGGCGAGGGCGTCGGCATGTCGCACGAGACTGGTGAGAGCCCGGGCGGCGAGTTGCGGCTCCCCCACCGAGCGTGCGGCTCGCGCGGCTGCGCCCGCTGCCGGGACTGCGTCGTCGAAGGGCGCCTCGAGGGCCGCATCGGTCAGCCAGGCGGTGGCACACCGGATCGCAGCCTCAAGTCGTCCGTTGCCGACGGACCGGGGAGGTGAGGGGCGTGGCTGCCGGATCACTGCCGCGTCACGGGCGAGGTGCCCGGCCAGCGCTGCGACGATCGTGGTGTGATAGCCGGTGGCCCAGTCGCGGTATTCCGCATCGCCATTCTCGAGTTCCGGCGGGAGGATGCCGTCCGGCCCGGCGACCCGCCCGCTGGGTTCCTGTACACCGGCGAGAAAGGCCCAGGCCCGTTCCATCTCGGGTGAGTCCTGGACCCCCAGGCACAGGAGGCAACAGAGCACTTCGGCGACGAGGTCGGCGTTCTCCTTCCGGCGGCACAGGAGGCTGAGTGCCTCCAACAGTTCTACGGCCCGGGACGGACCGAATCCGGCAGGCCACCGGGGATTACGCCGGCCGAAATCGGTGGCGTAGAACACGGTATGCGTGACCGCGTAAATATCACTGTCGCTCAGCTTCAGCACGGATGGATCCGCACAGAGCAGGGAGAAAGGCAGTACAGCGTCGCCTGCCGGCATTCCGTGATCGATTCCGGCCAACTCCAGCGTGTGCAGCAGATCCAGCTGTCGAAAGGGGACGCGCTCGAAGCAGGCCGCATAACGCCCGGAGACCGCTTGGCCGATGAGGCGCTCGAATTCGCTGTCACGCTGCCCGCACAGCCGCTGTGACGCGTAGGTGCCTGCGTACAGAAGCAGGGCCCGCTCGTCGCGTGCGACGAGCTCACGGTACGAATCACGGGCCGCCACTGCGGTGACCTGGTCGAACAGCATCCGATAGGCGTCGTCGTCGAAGGATCCGGACTCCGCCCGGGCACGGAGTCCGACCAACAACGCGACCTCGACGAACGCCTTGCGGACGAACAGCGCACGCCCAGTCTCGACGGTGTCGGGATCGAAGCGGGTGCGGTGTGCGGCCAGCCAGGAGACCGCTCCGCGTTCCACCGTGCGCCGCATGTCAACCACAGCCGCCCTCCTGATGAGTCGATCCAACCCGGCCGTACGTTTCGCCTGACGCGGGCGCCCCGTAGGGCGCGGTCCGGAGCTAGGCCTGCGCGGCCTCCTCGGTCACGGACGGGACGACGAGCACATACTTGTCCCAGGCCAGCACATAGCCGGAGATTTCTCCGAGCGTGGTGGTCGCACTGACCAACTGCTCCAGAGTGGTGTTCATGTTTATCAGTCCGCTGCCCTGGAGGAAGGCGAGAGCGGCCCGGGCGTCGACAGCTGGGCAGTTGGTCATGACGAACCTCCATCGAGGGAACGATTTCCGCGGATTCCTGTCCCGCAGAATACCCGCTCTCAATCATGTCAACGATTCGCGCGAGTGTCATCGGCGAATATTCAGATTCACTCGAATAGACCATCATTAATACAATATTTCCGCTGTTCTGGCTGTGCGGATCCCGTGCTTTCTCGGTCTTCCTGTTCGACATCACCACCGGCGCGGCTGACGACTTCGCCGTGACGCCGGGGTACGACGCCCCCACCGGCATCGGCACCCCGACGGCGTCGGCGGACTGCGAGACCCCCGGCACGAGCCGCGGTCGGCGTGCACGGAGTCCACAACCCGGCCCGCGGGATGGACGGTTCATCCCGCGGACCGGTGTTCGGAGTGGGCTACGGCTGGTACTGGAAGGTGGCGCCGTTGCTGGTGCCGCCCGGGGAGTGGACGGTGACGGTGACCGGGCCGACGGCACCGGCCGGTGAGGTGGCCACGACCATCGTGTCGGAGACCGCGGCGAAGGACGCCGGGGCGGTGCCGAAGAGCACGGCGTCGGTGTAGGTGAGGTTGCTTCCCCTGATCAGGACGTCGTCCCCGCCGGATACCGAACCCTGGTTAGGGCTGAGGGAGTTGATGACCGGTGGTGCGACGTAGATGTAGTAGGCGTTGCCCAGCCCGACGGTGCTGGTGCCGCCTGGTGTGGTGGCCGTGACCAGGACGGTCCCCGTGCCGGCAGGCGCGGTGACCGTGATCTGACTGTCGGAGATCACGGTGATGTTGGTGGCCGCCGCGGACCCGAAGTGCACGGCGCTGGTGAGAGCCAGGCCGGACCCGAAGAGGGTGACGGTGTTCCCGCCACCACTCGGCCCCATCGTCACATTCAGGCCGGTGACGACCGGGGCCATCAGGTAGAAGTACGGCAGCGGATTGCTGGTGCCGGCCCCGGTGGTAACCGTGACGTTGACCGGCTGTGCCGCTCCTGCGGGTGCCGTGACCGTGATCTGGGAGGCGGTGTTGGCGGTGATCGCGGCGGTGTGGGTGCCGAACAACACCGAGGTCGCGCCCGACAGGTTGGTGCCGGAGATGATGACGGTGTTCCCGCCGCTGGTCGGCCCCTGGTTCGGGGTCAGGCTGGTGATCACGGGTGCGGGCATGTAGGTGTACGTCACGCCGTTGCTGGTGCCCGCCGAGGTGGTGACGGTGACGGGGACGGAACCGGTGCCCGCGGGAGCTGTCGCCGTGATCTGGGCATCGCTCAGCACCGTGAACGTCGCCGAAGCGGTCCCGAAGTGCACCGACGACGCACCCGTGAATCCCGAGCCGCTGATGATCACCGAGGTACCGACCGCACCCGAAGCCGGACTCACCGCCGTGATCACCGGCAGGACGGTATAGGCGAAGGCCACACCGTTGCTCGTACC
>NZ_JBSFJV010000029.1:65030-73141 GCF_053598235.1 Kitasatospora sp. NPDC001159 | reverse complement strand
GGGAGCCGTCGCCTGGATCTGCGCATCGCTCAGCACCGTGAACGTCGCCGAAGCGGTCCCGAAGTGCACCGACGACGCACCCGTGAATCCCGAGCCACTGATGATCACCGAGGTACCGACCGCACCCGAAGCCGGACTCACCGCCGTGATCACCGGCACGGCGTCGTAGGTGTAGGTGACGCCGTTGCTCGTACCGAGTGGTGTGGTGACGGTGACGGCGGCCGAACCGGTGCCCGCGGGAGCGGTGGTCATGATCTGGCTGTCGCTGACCAGCTTGAACGACGACACCGGCACGGTTCCGAACTTCACCGAGGTCGCCCCGGTGAAGCCGCTGCCGTTGATCGTGACGGCCGTGCCCCCTGCGGCCGGCCCGTGGTTGGGGTTGATGCTGCTGATGACCGGAGCCATCGGGTACTCCTTCGTGTCGGGAACGAGGCGTGCCCTGACTGCCGTGCGGCAGCCAGGGCACAGTGGGTGAGCGGCCGGGACACGTCAGATCCGCACCGATGGCGACGGTGACGTGGCGGTCACGCTGCCCGCTCCTTGGGTGTCCGGGTTCGGGTCAGGGATCAGACGACGACGAATTCGTCGGCCACGACGACCGCGCTGGTGTCGCCGAAGGGGTTGGTGACCCGGACGTCGTAGGTGTCCGCTGCCAGGGCGGGGAAGTCGCAGGAGAGAGTGGTGTCGGTGCTGACGTTGACGTTGGTGGCCGAGGCGACCGTCACCCCGCCGAGGGTCAACGTCACGGTGCTGCCGGCCACGAAGCAGGTGCCGGAGACTATGACCCCAAGGGTGGCGGTGCCCGCCGTTCCCGTACCGGGATTCACGCCGGTGACCGACGGCGCCGCGTTGTAGGTGAACTGATCGGCCGGTCCGTTCGGGGCGCTGGTGCCGCCGGCGTTGATGACCTGGACGTCCACCGAGTCGGTGCAGTCGCTGAAGACGCCGTGGGCCGGCGGGGTGACGGTCAGGTGGCTGTCCGACAGGATGGTGGGACTGGCGGTGCCGGCCGAGCCGAAGTCGACCGAGCTCGCGGTCGCGAAACCGGTGCCGAAGACGTCGATGGCTCCGGGTGCGACAGGACCGGCGCTGGGGCTCACCGACGTGACCGTCGGGGAGGCGACGTAGAAGAAGGACTTGCTGTTGCTGGTGCTGCCGGAGACGGTCACGCTGACGTTGGTCTGACCGCTACACCCCGACGGGACGGTGAAGGTGACGGAGGTGCTGGTGGCCGCGGTGGGGGTGACCGTGGTGGTGCCGATGTTCACCTTGGTGGTGCTCAGGGTCCCCAGACCGCTGCCGGTGACGGTCACCCCCGTGCCCGGGTGGCCCGAGGTCGGCGAGATGGAGCTGATGAAGGGTGCCATGACTGATCTCCTTTGTCGTTGCTGATGACGCTGTCGTCCAGTTCGCCGGAGCTGCCGAATCGGCAGTCCGCCGCACAGGGCGTGGTCGGGTTCCAGCAGGTCACAGGGCAGGGCCCGCAGCGCTGCCGGAATCGGGCCACGAAGTCGCTGACCGGCTGGATGCCGGATGGGAGCGGTCGTGGGGAAGGTGATTCGGGCGGCGTGCTTCTGCCGTGCCGTTGGCCTGCGGCTTGGGTGGGCGGGTCGGGTGTCCCGTGGTGCCGCCGTCGGACCTCAGCAGGGCGCGGTCAGGGGCGGGGTGGCGGCGCAGTTGTTCGGGGTGTTGCCGAAGACGTTGGTGGCCGCCAGTGTGACCGAGCCGGCGTTCTTGTAGATGCCGCCGCCGTCGACCGTGGCGGTGTTGCCGGTGACGCTGCTGGCGGTCATCGTCAGCGCGGTGTCGGTGTAGATGCCGCCGCCGAACGAGGCGCGGCTGTTGCGCACGCCTCCGCCGGTCACCGAGACCGACCCGCCGAGGTTGGCGATGCCGCCGCCCACCCCGAGACCGGCGTCACCGTTGCTGATGGTGACCGCGGTCAAGACGAGCTGGCCGTGGGTGGCGGGTAGTTGCGAGGGCCCGTCCACCTCGATGATGCGGAACGCGGGCGCGCCCGACGCGCGGGTGATCTCGGTGGCCAGCCCGGCCATGGTGATCGGCGTGGTGATGTTCGGCAGCCCCGCCGGTCCGCCGGCCCCGCCCGAGCCGTGGGCGCTGGTGAGGAAATAGGTGCAGAACGGTGCCAGGGTCAGGCCACCGCCCCCGGCGGCGTTGGCCGCATTGACGGCGCTGACCAACGCGGTTTCGCTACACGGCACGATCGCCGCCTGCGCCGCACGCGCGGTCTGCGCGTGTGCCGCCGGGGCGCTGAGCATGAGCGCACCGACAGCACCGGTCCCGAACAGCACGTGAAGCATGTTGATGGCTCGCATGCACGCCTCCTCGGACGCCTGAGCCAACCCTCGTCGGCCGATGCACCCCAACAGTGCGTCAGTCGACGGCTCCCTCCGATGGGCGCCCCTGCGGGCCTGTGGCAAGCACACACCACCACATACCGATGGGCTGTCTTCCCCAACGGAGGGATGGGCAGCCCCCTATTCGGACACCATAAGTCAGTCATCTGAACCGCCATAAGCACAAGGCATATGACCGCGGATCACCCGTTCGGCGCAGCGCCACCCGTAAGATTATCCCCACGGCGTGTTAGGGAGTGTGCGCTGCCGTCCCACCCGAACCACGCGTTAACACTTGAGCCGGACCGCTGACACAGCGGGTCTGCATGGTCTTCGGTGCAACTCCCGATCAAGGAAGAACACCCGATGAGCCCGGACCAAGACCGTGGTCACCGACGTCAGCCCGGTCGAGATCGACGTGCCCCGCGACCGGGAGGGCAGCTTCGAGTCGCAAATCGTACGCAAGTGTCAGCGCCGGCTGCCGGTGTGGACGACATGGCCCTGTCCCTGCCCGTTCCCGCACGACCTGCCCGCCGGGCAACAGATGCTCACTGCTCCACGCCAGCCAGCACCACGAACTGCGGCGACGCGGCGAGGTTTCCGGTGCCGAAGGCCGGGCAGGGAGCGCCAGCCCGCCCCCATCCGGATATCGAATGCTGCCCGATACAGTAAATGACATTCCGTCAGCGAAACGCTGATTCATCACCCGAAAAAGTTAATTTGCATCAGAAGTATCGCCAACAGCGCGGCCAACGCGCCCGGCGGCATCCTCAACAACGCCGGCATCGTCACCCTGACCGACAGCCGCGTTCACGGCAACCAGCCCACCAACTGCGCGGGCAGCCCGGTCCCCGTCGCCGACTGCGTGAACTGACCGACCAGCCCCCTGGCCTTGTGCAAACGATGGTTCCTGACGCGGGTGCGGGTCCCCGAACGAACTGCAGCCCGGGCACCCGCACCCCTCGCGTGGGTACAGGCCGGTCCGCGGGCCCGTCGGCTGCACCCGCACCCGCACCCACCTGCGCAGAAGAACGCCAGCTTGTGGAGGGCGTCGGCCAGGCGGTCGTTGCGTACCTGTCGGGCATGAACTGCGTGGATCTTCCCGAGGCGCGGGTGACGGGGCTGGTTCAGCAGGTCTGGCGCAGGTAGCTGGGGTCGCTCGGCGGAACGACGTTGAGGTCGCGCCGCACGATGCTGATGCGGGTCCCCCAAGTCGTGCACGCCGCCTGAAGGCCCTGCTCGTCGTACTCGACGTCGAATACGCTGTCGCCGAACGCGTCGGTGTAACGGTTGCACTCGCCGTACGTGCCGCACTGCTCCACCACCGCGAAGTCGAGGCCCAGTTGCTGCCCGTCCGGTGCCAGCTCCGCCGCGTTCTTCTGGGCGATGGCAAGGCCTTGTCCGTGGGCGTGCGCGACGAGCAGAGACTGGTACGCCTCGGCGTCGGCCGCGCTCAGCAGTCCGGTCGACCGTGTGTAGCTGTCGTAGTTGTCCGGCTCGACGGCGTTGAAGCCCTTGGTGGCGCACTCGTCGATCCAGCCGTTCACCTTCAGAGCGATCCGCTGACGCTTGGTGTCCGTGCTGATGTCCAGCAGCGCCTCGTTCCAGGTGGTGTCGTAGACGACGTTGCCGGCCTGGTCCCGGAGCAGCAGGTCCTGGTCCCATTGCTGCTCTTCGTCCGGCTGGGCCTGGAAGCCGTTGACGTAGCAGATGTTGTAGATCTCCGGTGCGGGGGACACCCCGTGGTCGCGGCTGACGACGGACACACCGGCCGGCGGCTGGTACGGCCCGCCGATCTGGTAGTCGAACCCGGCGTGCACTGGAGGCATCGTCACGGCGGGTGAGACGGTCGCCGATGCCGATGTTCCCGCGGACGTGGAAGGCGAGATCGTCACCGCCGGTTCCGCAGTTCCGCCGGAGGAACTGCACGAAGAGACTGCGAGAACGGCTGCCGCCGAGATCGTCAGCGCTGCGGCGATCCTGACGCGCGACCTGCGGGACTGACCATCGTTGAGGGGCATCATCGAACTCCAGGATGACAGGGCATGTCCCCAGGGCGGCTCCCCACGGCCGCTTCGCGGCGGCTGCGGTCAGGCGCAGTTCCCTGGTCGCCCGGGTCGCTGAATACCTCAGCAACTCCGCCCGACGTAGCGTGGCTGCGGTGCTACCGGGCACCCGGGTTCCGTGCGAGGACCGGACTCAGCAGGGTGATCGCGTCGTCGGGGTCGGCGGAAAGCAGCACGTGGTTGTCGGCCGCGGCAGAGACCGGGCGATGGTCGATGACGGCGGCCAAGGTCTTGGCCGCCGCCGAGGTGTGGAAGCTACGGTCAGCGGGCTCGGTGGGTCAGGCCACGCAGCCGGGGACCGCGGTGGGGCTGCCGAAGCAGTTGGTCGGGTTGTTGGCGAGCACCGCGGTGAAGTTGAGCGTGACGCTGCCGCTGTCGTTGTAGACGCCTCCGGGGGCGTTGGTCGCGCTGTTGCTGACGACCGTGCTCCGGGTGAGCGTGGTAGTGGCGCCGGCACCGCCGAAGTTGGCGATTCCGCCGCCCGCTCCCGTGGGCCCGGATGCCGAGTTGTCGTAGACGTTGCTTTGCGAGACGTTCAGGGTAGCGTCGTTGGCCACTCCGCCGCCCAGCTCGAGAGCCTTGTTGGTGACGACGGTGCTCCTGGTGATGGTCATGGTGCCGTCGTTGCCCAGACCGCCACCGTTGTGGAGCGCGCTGTTGCCACTGATGAGGCTGCGGTCGACGTTCGTGGTGGACCCGGTGTTGCCGCCGATCCCGCCGGAGAAGTCGGCGTGGTTGTCGCGGATGAGGCTGCGACTGACAGTGAGGACTCCGTCGTTGCGGATGCCGCCCCCGAAGTCTCCCGTCGCGTCACCGTTGGCGATGATGGCCTCGCAAAGGTCCAGGTTTCCCGTCGGGTCGACCGTGAGGATGCGGAAGGCCGACGCGGCCGGGTCACGGGTGATGGTAGCGCCGTCACCCTTGATGGTGATCGTGTTCTGGATGGACGGCAGCGGGGTGGTCAGGGTGTAGATGCAGCCCGGGGCCAGGGCGAGCGTGCCGCCGGAGGTGTTCGCGTCGGTGATGGCGCTCGCCAGCGCGTCGGTGGTGCACGGGACGAACGTCCGCGCGGCTGCCGGGGTGGCGGCCACGCCGGTGACCATGAGGGCGGCCGCCCCGAGGGCGCCCAGCGTGCGGATCGCCAGTTTGCTGTGGTTCATTGCTTCTCCTCGGTGTTGAGTGGATCGTTCACGGGGCCGCGTGCGGTGTGTCCGGGAACGGGTCGAGGGTGTGCCGGGCTCAGGCTCGTGGTGGCTCGAGCCCTCTGGTGTGGTCTGGTCGCACCTGTTCGGGCATCCGGCCTGCGACTGTCGGGTTCGCAGGGGTTGAACTTCCGCGCGTCAGCCGGGCGACGTGGTGGTCACGGGTACCGATGTGGTGCCACGGCCCCGTCGGGTGTTCTCGCCGGGCCGGTTCTGACTGCCGGATCCGTTCGGCGGCCGCCCGTGGGTGCCCGTCTACGCAGTGGGTGCGGTGAGGTAGGTGTAGGCGCTGGAGAAATGGATGGTGCCTGGGGTGGTGGTGATGGTCAGGTCTGCGGGACCTGGGGTCAGGGCAGGCGCGGTGAAGGCAACCCCGGTGTCGGAGACGACAGTGCGATGGCAGAGCCCCCGGCGCCGCCTCCGGTGGGTCCTTGGTTCGGGCTGACGGCCTGCGGGGTCGTGATGACGCTCACCGTGTTCGCGCCGTTGTCGCTCACGTAGGAGGACAGCCCGTTGGGGGTGAATGCCACCCTGCTCGGGGCGGTGTCGCTCACGTTCACGCTGCCAGCGGCGTTGCTCGCCGCACAGGCGCGTCGTCCGTTCGCAGTGATCACGATTCCGATGGGCCCGCCCCGACCCGCACGGTCCTGTCCTTCGCCGCCGGCCCTGCTGTCAGGCGGTCAGTCGCTGAGGTCATGACGTCCCCTCCGGTCAGACGGGGGCCGTCGACGTCCAAAGGCCGTCGCGTTCACGACAGCCGACATGACGTTGGTTCCTTACCGGGGACGCCCGACGGCTGCCGGACCGGGAGCACACGTCTCCTGAGGTCCAACGCATTCCCCCGGCAAGGGATGGGCGGCCCACCGGGTGTAATCGCTACGAGTAACACATAGGGCTACAGAAGGTGGCTACCAGAAGACCTGCTTCTCACCCGAACGGCCGAGCGCGCTCTACCTGCGGCAGCGCGGCATCCGGCACACGATCCCGGACGAGGCCGACAGCCAGGCCGCCCGCCTGCGCAAGGGATCACGAGGCGGACGGCCACCGGCTCGACGAGGAGCGGTACAAGAAGCGCGATACCGCCGAACGGGCCATCAACAATCTGAAGAACTCCCAGGCTTCCTTGGAACGGTCACTGCCGCGGCCCTGGTCATCTGGTTGCGGTCATGAATCGACGTGCCGGTCTTCCGCCCCGGACGTGGTGAACACCCGTGCCGCTGCGGCCTCGGGGCGCTCTGCCCTGCCATCGTTGATCCGTGAAGGGAGGTGGTCCGATGACCCGTACGGAGGAGCCCGGCACGGCCGTGTCGGTGCCGCTGTGCTTGATCGGTGCCGACGCGGGGGTGCTCTCGCCCGAGCGCTCCGCGGCCTTGCGCCGGATCAGGGCGGCGGCCGTCGACGGCGAGCTCGCCGAGGCTGGACGGCTCGCCGCTGAGCTGTATCAGGCGGTGCTGGACACCGAGGGTGCCGACCACTTCGGCGCCCCGGCCGTTCAGGAGGTCCGGGCCTATCTGGCCCACCGGGCCGGGGACCACCGGGGTGCCGCCGACCTCTACGAGCGGACGGCTGCGGCGTGGGCCTTCACCGGCGCCGGCGCTGTCCGGCCGGCGATCATCAACGCCCGCGCGTGCTGGGCGCTCGCCGAGCAGGCCGCCGCCGACCGGCCTACCGCGCGATCACGGGCCGTCGCCCTGCTGACCGGCCGGGCCGTGCGCCGGAGCGCGGTGGTGGCGGTCGCAGGGGTGCTGTCCTGCGGCGCGGTGGAGCTGGCGGCCGAGGACCGGCCCCGGCCCGCGCCCGCCGCCGAGCGGGTGGAACTCGCCGAGGCCCCGGTGCTGCAGCTCCTGGTCGGGATGCCGAGCGCCGCGCCCGTCCGTCCTTCGGCCGCCCGGGCGCCGGAGCCCTCTCCGCCCCAGGCGGCCGGCCGGCCGCCGGAGCAGGACCAGGAGCCCGGCGGCGCGGCCGCCGACGAGGCGCCTGTTCACCCGCCCGGACCGCCGGCAGTCCCGGCCTTCCCGTCCCGGCCGGGGTCTGCGCGGACCACGACCCGCGTGTCCCCTCGGCCGCCGGTCCGACCCGCGCGGCCCGTGCGGCCCGCCGAGCGGCCGCTCGCCGGGCCGCAGCCGGCGGTGCCGGTCGACGTCTGCACGGAGAGCGGCAAGGTCGGCCTGCCGCCGAGCCTGGTCGAGATCTGCCGCAAGGCGTACGGGCGCTGAACCAACATCTCGCTCAACCGCCCGGGAGCCTCGTCCGTTCAGCCCTCGCCCCAAGCGCCAGGCCGTCACCCGACCAGTGCTCCCCCTGAAAAGGATCAGCACGCCAAGACGGGTAACCGGCCTTCGGAGTGTCATCCGAAGGCCGGCAGCGCCGCCGGGTTGATCAGGCGGTGTAGGTCATGGTTCCAGCGGACGCCGTGCCCCCCGGGGTGGTCACGGTGACGTTGACGGTGGTACCCGCGGTACCGGCCGGGATGATGCCGGTGA
>NZ_JBSFJV010000029.1:49858-64932 GCF_053598235.1 Kitasatospora sp. NPDC001159 | reverse complement strand
ACGGTCGCACCCGTGAGACCGGTACCCACGATGGTGAACACACCACCACCGGCCGCAAGACTGGTCGACGGAGTGACGGCCGCAGTCACGACCGGCGCGCCCAGGTAGGTCATGGTTCCAGCGGACGCCGTGCCCCCCGGGGTGGTCACGGTGACGTTGACGGTGGTACCCGCGGTACCGGCCGGGATGATGCCGGTGATGACGGTACCGGTGTTGGTGGTCACCGTCGCCGCGGTCGACCCGAAGGTCACGGTCGCACCCGTGAGACCGGTACCCACGATGGTGAACACACCACCACCGGCCGCAAGACTGGTCGACGGAGTGACGGCCGCAGTCACGACCGGCGGCGCGGGCGCGAGGTAGGTGAAGCCGCCCGGAACACTCGCCGATCCACCGGCGGTGGTTACCACTACGGGGACGTTGCCCGCGGCGTGCGCCGGGGTCAGGCCCACGATCACGTTCGCGGTGCTGCCCAGCAGGGTGGCCGCGGTACCGCCGAAGGTCACGGTCGCCCCGGCGAGCCCGGTACCGGTGATGACGAACACGGTACCGCCGGCGATCGGGCCGGAGACGGGCGTGATGGCTGTGGGGTTAGGCGCGGGCGGCGGCGAAGCCACCAGATAGGTGTAGGCCACAGGGTTACTGGTGCCGTTCGGGGTGGTGACGGTCACCGCCACCGTGCCCTTTCCGGGCGGGGCCACGACGACGAGACTGAAGCCGAAGACGTCACCGGCCACGACGGTGGCCGGAGCCGATCCGAAGAGGACCTGGGTGGCGGCGTTGAGGCCCAGACCGGTGAGGGTGACGGTGTTGCCGCCGGCCGCGGGCCCCGCGTTGGGGCTGTCCGCGAACAGCACGGGCGGCAGCGGCCAGGGCAGCGTGAGGCTCGGCGCCAACGGCGCCTCATGCACAGTTGCGTTCACGATGTGTCTCCTGTGTGAGAACGGTGATGGCGGCCGAGTGGACCTTCAGCCACGCCGCCCGGCCCCCCTGTCGGCTGTCCGGCCACTGCCTCGACCCGGCGCGCTGCGCCCGGCAGCGACTCCGAGTGACGGGACCGCAGAAACTGGGCCGCGGCTACCGACACCGTCGCGACTACGGGATGTCTGGACCGGTGGCGTCGACGAGTGCCGACGAGCTGACACCAGGCTGGCTCGAACCAATCAGCCCCGGTGTCCGAGCGGAGGGGGCTGGAACAACGGACGGGCCGCCAGCTGAGCTTCCCGGCACGGGGATGGGCGGCCCGCCGGTTCAGACGTCATCATTAACCCGAAAGAATGGATATGAAGCAACGGTATTGACGAACAGTCACCCAAAAGGCCCAGCGCAACGAGATGTCCGCGCAAGCCCATCGCGGATGCCGGACCCCACCGGCGTGGCCACGGCGGTGGGCACGCCGACGTCCCGCACGACCTGGTAGCCCGACCACGCGCCGATGTGACCGTAGGGCACGGCGACGTCGGCCCGGCCGTGCGCGGTGTAGGTGTCGCGGTAGGGCTGCAAGTCGTCGCGGCGCCCGCGCAGCAGCTCGTAGCGCCAGCGCGCGGCGACCAGGTCCCACTCCCGCGCGCCGCGCCACAGCGGTCTGCGCAGCTGTCGGGCGCCGAGGACGGTCGCTGACCAGCTCGGCATGCCGGGCGTCGTCGCCAGTGGCCGCGCAGGCCTGGGTCAGGGCCGCGTGGGACGCTGTGACGTCCTGCCTGCGGGCGTGGCTGGTGGTCTTGAGCAGCGCGCCTGGTGCTCGGTGAGGTTCGCGGCCGGACGCGGCACGGGCGGGGCCAGGGTGGGCAGGTCAATCTCTGCCCGTACCCGCTTGCCGTCCACGCCGGGGTCGTCAACGCTGCGTCTGGAGGCGTGCCCGGCAACGAGGGAGAGGTTGCGGCCGCTGGTCGAGCCGAGGCTCACCGGGTTGTGTTCGGGCTTTCGGGAGTTCGGTCGGTGACGGACATTCGGGGCGCACCGCTCGGGGTTCGCTGCAGGACGGCGGTCAACGTCGCACCCGGCCGATCTCCCCGCAGCCGTAAGACGGTGCTGGTGCGCTCTGCGGCCGTCAGTCCGCTCCTTCCGGTGCGGATGCGCGGTACCGGAACCGACTCCGCGCGGGGGAGGCGGATCCGTCTCGTGATTCTGCGGCGCGGGCGAGCGGCTCGGTGGGCTGCTGGTCGTCACGCCGGGACAGGGCTTGGTCCTCGTCCATGGCCTCCCGACACCGCGGGCGACGGGTTCTTCCTGCCGACCAGGCTCGCGCCCCGGCGCCGGTGGTCCGGTTGGGCCGTTCCAAAGTGATCGGGCCAATGTGCTCGGCAACCGTCTGGCCTGCCCCCCTCGGAGCCCTCGGGAAGCGGGCGATGACCGCCCCGCGAGTGGTGGTGATCGACAGATGGGGTTCGTCCAGCCGTTGGCGGATCCCCACCTCGTTACCAGCGAGACCCGGGGGGAGCAGGTAGAAGTTGCCCTCGAACGACACGAGTCCGTGAGGATCGACCCTGCACTGAACGCAGATGCGAGCCGGGAACGGCTTCGAGGGCAGCGGCAGCAGGGCTCGGGCCTTGCAACTCACTCGTCGGTGCCAACTGTCCGAGCGCTCGGTCAGGCGGTCGAGGCTCTCCTGGGCCGCCTGCACGCTGAGTTCGTTGGCCGCGGTGTTCCACCAGTGAAGGACGACGGAGCGGTGGGCGCGGACGACGGGGCTGGGCGCTCCCATCTGCGGGCGGATCGCGATGGAGGCACCGTAGTGGATCGCGATCTCGCGGAAGACGGCGGTCACCTTGCCGGCCGTTGAGCAGACCGGCCGGGTCCGGTCGAACAACCAGCGCTCGCCGGTGCCGCCGAGGCGACGCAGCACTTGGTCCAGGGCTTCCACGTAGTGCGGGAGGTCGTTGGTGTCGGCCAAGGCGGCCCGCCAGCGGCCGGATCGCGTGAGCGAACCCATGAGCAGGTAGGTCTCGCGCCCACGGTTCCATTCGACCGGCGCGGTCGGGAGCTGTACCCAGTCGAACTGCACGTCTTCCAGGGTGCCGCAGCTGGGGCCGGCCCTCCCCCGGTGGCACGGTCCGCAGCGCGACCGCGTCAGGTGCCTGCGCAGGGCACGGGTGAAGGTCGAGTAGGCGCGGTTGTAGCCCAGCTCGACGATCTCGCTGTAGAGCACGTTCGCCTGCAGGTGCGGATCGTCGTCGAGGCGCTGCTGGCAGTACGGGACGAACGGCAGGAACTCATCACGGGTCACTGCTCGGACCCCTACGGTCCGCTCTCCGTTGAGGTAGGCCCTGACAGTCTTGCGGTCACGGCCGAGGAATCGGGCGATCGCAGAGATGGACCAGCCCTGCTGGCGCAAGGCGAAAACCTCTTTGTATTCCTCTGCACTGAGCATCCGAACCCCCTAGCTATCAGACTTCGCCGCCGCAAAGCTCCTTGAATTAGCGGCGACCGCCAGGCATGGTCGAAAAATATCGCATGCAACAGAACCGCTCAAGGGGCGGAAACGTTTCTTTTGGGACATTCCCATGGGAATTTCGGAGAGCGGGGCCCACCCTCCTCTCGCCCGGGACTCGGGGGTTCACCGCCGTCCCGCCCGGGATTGAGTCTCGACGTCACAGCATAACCACCTTGCATTCCGGGGATCCTCCAGAGCATTGCGAGAACTGCATATTAAAGGACGCTCGAATCGCGCATATGTGAGGATTGGCATCGAATCGTTCATGCGGCAGGTTCGGTGATGCCGGAACCCCGATTCACCGACCCCACCCGATCTCCTCGCCGTCTTCGGAACAGGCGCTGCCGGTGGGGCTTCGTCCCCCCGTCGCGCGCCAGTGCACGGGGTTGCCGTGCGCTGGCGGTGGCGGGCGCGGGAGACGGCGCGAGCCTCACAACGGCAGTCGGCAGGAAACCGTCTTGGTTCCGTCGAGATGGAAACGGTACGCCCATGCGCCGGCAATGCTCTCCACCAGAAGCAGCCCGCGTCCGCCTTCTTGACAGGCGGTTGCCCGGTGCGCCTGGGGAGCGCTCGCGGAGCGGTCTCGAATACCGATCGCGAGCCACCGCTGCTCGAGCGCGATCGTCACCCTGATCGGCTGCTCGTTATCGGTGTGCCTGATCGCGTTCGTCAGAAGTTCGGTGGTCAGGAGTTCGGCGTCGTCGGTGAGGTGTGCCATCTCCCAGTGGCTGAGAATGGCCTTCACGGCGTGGCGTACGGGCCGCACGCAGTGGGGCTCCGGCAACACGAACATGGTGAGGCGTCGCCCCTGCATGTCATCCGCGTCCAGGCGTGGCAGGTCTGTCGAGGTCATGGTCGTTCCCTGGTTCCCTCCCCCGGCGAAGGCGGAATCCCGTGCTTCGCGGTCCGGCAGTGGCTTGGCGCGCCGACGGCCCGCAGCGGGCTCATGGGTTCTTCCTCAGCGGCCCGGTGTCGGCTGTGGAGTCCGGCGGCTGGTGCGACTTCGGCGAGCGGGGAGCGACGAGGTCCACGGCTTGGGGCATGGCGTCACCAGGGGAATCCGGTGGGGCGTCGGTGGTCAGGCCGATGCCGATGTGCTGTGCGAGGCCGTCGGCGAGAGCCGCCAGAGTGGGGTGGCCCGCGACGAAGTCGCCGGCGAGCCTGACGTCGAGCGAGGCTTCCAGTCGGGTTCGCAGTTCGATGCGGAGCAGGGAATCGAACCCGAGTGCGTTCAGCGGGGTCTGCGGGTCCAGGGTGCTGGCTCCCAGCCGGAGGACGGTGCGGATGTGTTCGGCCAGGTAGTCCTCGAGGACCGTGCGACGGGCGAGGCCGGGTTCCGCGGCCCGCAGCTCGCGTCGGATGTCGCGCGCCGCATCCTGGCCGACCGTCTGCACGGAGGTGTCGGGCGCCTCGGGCGTCAGGAGGGCGAACAACGATGACGTTCGGCCGGCCGACGGGATCCAGGTGTCCGGCGGGCCGGGGATGACGCCGGTGCGTACGCGGCTGTGGGTCAGGAGCGCCGCGAGGGCCTTGAGTCCGTCGGCGGTGGGAATGGTTTGGTAGCCGCGGGCCGCGAAGTCGGTGGCGACCCCGGTCTCGCCCCAGGGGCCCCAGTTCACGGCCAACGTGGGCAGGTCCAGGGCGGTGCGCCAGGTGGCGAACGCGTCGAGCCATGCGTTGGCGGCCGAGTAGGCGCCCTGGCCCGGGTTGCCGAGCAGGGAGGCCATGGAGGAATAGAGAACGAACCAGTCGAGTGGCAGTCCGGTAGTGGCCCGGTGGAGACGCCAGGCGCCGGTGACTTTGGGACGCCAGACGCGTTCCAGCTGGTCGTCGGTGATGTTGGACACCGCGGCGTCGTCGAGGACCATCGCGGCGTGGATGACGCCGCGCAGTGTCCCGCCGTCGGCGGTGGCTTCGGCCACCAGTTGCTCGGCGATGCCGGGCTGCGCGATGTCGCCGAGCACGACGCTGATGCGGGTCCCCTGTTCGCGCAGTCCGGCGAGGACCCGTTCGGTGTCGGCCGAGGGCGGTGTGCGTCCGTTGAGTACGAGGTGGGCGGCGCCTTGGCCTGCCAGCCAGTGGGCCGTGGCGAGGCCGACGCCGCGCAGGCCTCCGGTGACGAGGTAGGCGCCGTCTGCTCGCACCGGCGAGGGCGGGTCGCGCAGTACGGCGGTGGTGTGGCCTTCGCCGGGTACCGTCAGGACCAGTTTGCCGATGTGCCCGGCACCGGCCATGAGGCGAAAGGCGTCGGCGGCCTGCGCGAGCGGAAAGGTCCCGCATGGCAACGGAGCCAGGTTGCCTTGGTCGAATTCGGCCAGGACCTCGCCCAGCAGCTCGGCGAAGGTGTCCGCGCGGGCGTGCTGGAGCTCGACGAGGTCGACCGTGCTCATGGTGATGTTGTGCCGTAGCGGTGCGAGACCGAGCGGAGTGTCGGCGAGGATGTCGCGTACACCCAGCTCGACGAACCTGCCGAAGGGGCGCAGCGTTTCGAGTCCGGCCCTGATGGCGTGTCCGGAGAGGGAGTTGAGGACCACGTCGACACCCTCTCCGGCGGTGGCGGCGCGGGTCTGCTCGGCGAAGTCCAGTGAGCGGGAGTCCATGATGTGCCGGATGCCCATCGCGCGCAGGTATCGGCGCTTGTCCTCGCTGCCGGCGGTGGCGAGCACTTCGGCGCCCAGGCGCCGCGCGACCGCGATCGCGGCTAGTCCTGTCCCGCCGGTGGCGCTGTGGATCAGGACACGCTCGCCGCTGGTGAGCCTGGCGACGTGGCGCAGTGCGTACCAGGCGGTGAGGTAGGCGATGGGCAGCCCGGCGGCCGTCTCGGCGGGCAGGCCCGTCGGGATGGGGGCGACGGCAGCGGCGGGCACGGTGGTGAAAGTGGTGAAGAGGCCGCCTCGCACGTCTACGACGAGGACGCTGTCGCCGGCGCGCAGGTGCCTGACGCCCCGTCCGACGGCGGTGATCACGCCGGTGGCTTCGAAACCGATGCGGTAGCCCGCTTCGTCGTCGTTCGCCAGCATGCCCATGGCGGTGAGCACGTCGCGGAAGTTCACGCCTGCGGCGTGGATGCGCAGTTCGACCTCACCGGGGCCGGGAGCACGTCGTGCAGTGGTGGTCAGGCGCAGGGCGTCGAGGTCGCCGAGCCGCCCTGCGTGGAGCTGGAAGCGGTCGGCACCGTAGCGCACGGTGCGGGTGACGGCGGTGGCGCGTTCGGTTTCGGACAGGGGGGTGTAGGTCAGCCGGGCGATGTGGCGGGTGTCACCGCGCAGGGCGATCTCGTCCTCGGGGGGGTCGGTGAGGAGTTCGGCCGCGAGTCGGTGCAGGTCGATGTCGGCGGGGTCGGCGTCGATGAGAGTCGCTCGCAGCTCCGGGTGTTCGTGGGTCAGGACGCGCACAAGTCCGCGCAGGGCGCTCTGGGCGGGGTCGGAGGGTTGCCCCGGCTCTGGATCGTGGGCGGATCGGGTGACGGCGAACAGGCGTGTGGGCGCGCTGCGCGCGATCGCGCTCTGTGCGGCGGCGAGCAGGCGACGGGTACGGTGCAGTGCGATCGCGGCGGCGTCGTCCTCGGGCGCGGACGGCGCGGACAGGAGGACCACGGCGCATGGTGCGGGTGAGGAGTCCCAGTGTCCGGCGATGGTCTGCTTGAGCGGCTGGAGGGTGGCGCTGTCGACGGGAGCGTCGAGGACTTCGGCGCGTGCTCCGGCGCGCTCGAGTGCGTCCGCCAGTGCCCGGGCGGATCCGTCTGCCTCGCCGATGACGAGCCAGGGTCCCGGGCCGGCCGGTTCGAGGTTCTCCCGGCGCGGCACGGGCTGCCAGCGGGTTTCGAGGAACCACCGGTCGACGGTTTCGTCGGCCCGCGCGCCGTGGCGTATGAAACGCAGTGCGTCGATCTCGACGAGGGGGTTTCCCGCCTCGTCCAGCAGCCGCACGTCTCCGATGATGCTGTCCGTGGCGGTGTGGGTGAGCCGGGCGTGCGCGTAGCGGGCGTCCTCAGGGGCTGCGAGGATTCGCATGGCATGCATCTGGACGGGCAGTACCAGGCCGTGGCCTGGTTCGTGGATCAGGCCGGCGACGACGAGTTGGGCGCACAGGTCCAGGAGGACCGGGTGAATCCGTAGGCCGTGGTGGGCGGTCCGTGCCGCGTCCGGCAGCGTCACGCGGGCCCAGAAGCTGTCGCCCTGGGCGGACGTGCGCAGTTCGGTGATGCCCCTGAAGGCCGGGCCGTGCTCCAGGCCTCGTGCGCGCAGACTCGCGTAGAGGGCGTGCGGATCCAGGACGACGGGGTGGTCGGCGGTCAGTGCGGCCACGGAGGACGCCGGTGTCCGGGGGGCGGCGTCGATGCGACGCAGAACCGCGGAGGCCTGCCGTACCCAGGTTCCGTCCTCGTCCCGGCCGAAGACTTCGCAGTCGGCGCGGTCGGCGCCGGTCAGGGTGACGGTCGTACCGACGGGCGTGCGGGCGTCGAGGTGCATCAGCTCGCGGAAGTGGATGTCGGTTGCTTCGACATCGTGCGCGGCGCCGTGGAAGACCTCGCCGGCCGCGGTCAGGGCCAGGGCGCAGTAGGCGGCGCCGGGCAGGACCGGTTGGCCGTGGACACGGTGGTCGGTCATCCAGGGCAGGACGTCGGTGCCGGTGTCGGCGTGCCAGGTGTGGCGGGGTCGGTCGCCGGGCACCTCCGTGTGTGTGCCCGGCAGCGCGGCGGGTGCGCCTTCGGCGTGCTGGGAGGCCGCTCGGGGTGGGGTGATGTCGGTCCAGTGGGGTCGACGGTCGAAGGTCAGCGCAGGTACGTCGGTCAGGCGGCCGCCGGCGTAGAGGCGGGACCAGTCGACGCCGACTCCCGCGCAGTGCAGGGCGGCGAGCTGTGTGCGGAAGGTGGTGCGGTCGTCTTCCCCCTTGCGCAGTGTCGGCAGGATCACGGGTTCGTGCAGCAGGCCGGTCAGGCTCTGGGAGAGGGGCCGGGTGACGACGGCGTGGGGCGCGATCTCGAGGTACACCTGGTGGCGGTCGGCGGCGGCTGCGGCCACGGCGGCGCTGAAGCGTACGGGGCGGCGCAGGTTGGCACACCAGTAGGCGGCGTCGAAGACCGGGGTGTCGCGGGGGTCGTCCAGGACGGTGGTGTAGAACGGGATGGTCGGTCGGCTGGGGGTGAGTTCGGCGAGCGCGGCGGCGAGGTCCGCGAGCAGCGGGTCGACCTGGGGGCAGTGCGAGGCGACGTCGACGTCGATCACGCGTGCCACGACTCCGCGGGCCTGCCAGGTGGTGGTCAGGTGCCGGATGGCGGCCACGGTGCCGGCGACGACGGTCGAGTCGGGCGCGGCGACGACGGCCACGGACACCGTGTCGTCGCCGATGGCGGCGAGGTCGTTCTCGACGGTCGCGCTGTCGAGGCCGACGCTCACCATGGCGCCGGCTCCGGCGATGCGGGTGAGGAGAGCGGATCGTCGGCAGATGACGCGGACGCCGTCGGCCAGGGTGAGTGCTCCGGCGGTGACGGCGGCCGCGACTTCGCCCATGGAATGGCCGATGACGGCGGCCGGTTCGACCCCGTGATCGCGCCAGGCGGCGGCCAGGGCGACCTGCAGGGCGAACAACGCGGGTTGCACGTGGCCGCAGCCGCTGATGTGTTCGCGGTCGCGGACGGCTCGCAGAACGGAGAACCCCGTTTCGGCGGTGATCAGCGCATCGGCTTCGGCCAGGGTCTCGGCGAAGGCCGGCACGTGCTGGAGCAGGCCGTGCCCCATGCCCTGCCACTGCGAGCCCTGACCGGAGAACACCCAGACGGGACGGCGGCTGACGCCCGCGCCCACGTGGCCGCGTACGACGCCGGGGTGGGCTCGACCGGCTTCGAAGGAACGCAGGGCGTGCGTCAGGTCACGGTGGGAGTCGGCCACCACGCCGAGCCGGCCGTGCCCCGGGGAGCGGCGCAGGGCGAGGGTGTGGGCGATGTCGTACAGGGGGGTGGCGGCTCCCTCGGTCTCCAGCCAGTGGGCCAGGCGTGCGGCGGCGGTGGGCAGTGCGTCCGGGGAGCCGGCGGCCAGGAGGAAGACGTGGGGTGAGGTGGCCTGCGCCTGCGACGACGGGGCGTCGGTGGGGACGGCGGCCGCGCGTGTAGGAGTGCCGGGGAGGATGACGGTGCGGCGGCGGGCGGGGGCCTGTTCGAGGATCACGTGGGCGTTGGTCCCGGAGAAGCCGAAGGAGGACACCGCGGCCAATCGCGAGGCCGTCCGGGTGGGCCAGGCGGACAGGTTGGTGGGGACGAACAGGCGGGTGCCTTCGGCGCTGATGGCCGGGTTCCACCGGGTGAAGTGCAGGTTGGGCGGGACGAGCCCGCGCTGGAGGCAGAGCACTGTCTTGATCAGGCCGATGACGCCGGCCGCCGGTTCCAGGTGGCCCACGTTCGTCTTCACCGAACCCAGCGCGCAGCGCCCCTGCCCTACGCCGTAGACCGCGGCCAGGCTGGAGAACTCGACGGGGTCGCCGACGGGTGTGCCGGTTCCGTGCGCTTCCACCAGTCCCACGTCTCGCGGGTCGGTTCCGGATCGGGCGAGGGCCTGGTGGTAGAGGGCCTGCTGGGCCTCGGCGGAGGGCGCGGCCAGGACGTCGGAGCGGCCGTCCTGGTTGACGGCCGAGCCACGGATCAGGGCCAGGATACGGTCGTTGTCCCGTAGCGCGTCTTCAAGGCGTTTGAGGACGACGACGCCGCAGCCTTCGCCGCGTACGAAGCCGTCCGCGGCCGCGTCGAAGGTCCGGCAGCGACCGGTGGGCGAGAGCATCCCCATGCGGGCGAAGGACATCGTCGTCCTGGCGCCGAGCATGAGGGTGACGCCGCCGGCCAGCGCGAGATCGCACTCCTCGTTCCGCAGGGCTTGACAGGCCAGGTGGAGCGCCACGAGCGAGGACGAGCACGCGGTGTCCAGTGCCACGCAGGGGCCCTGCAGTCCCAGCAGGTAGGAGATGCGCCCCGGGGCGACGCAGTGCCCGTTGGTCAGGATCGCGCCCTCGAGTTCACGGGGCTGGCCGGAGAGGGCCTCCATGTAGTCGGTGTAGCTCAGGCCCGAGAACAGTCCCGTTGAGGTTCCCGCCAGTCGCTCCGGGGGGAGTCCGGCGTGTTCGAGCGCCTCCCACGTCACTTCCAGGAGCAGTCGGTGCTGGGGGTCCAGAACGTCGGCCTCCTTGCCCGAGACCCCGAAGAAGTCGGCGTCGAAACCGGCGACGTCGCGAAGGTAGCCCCCCCACAGCGGCATCGGCCCGGCGGCGTGGGCCGGGGCGGCAGCCACGTGCCCCGCGCGGCTCATCGGCGGTTCGCCGACCGCGTCCTGGCCGGCTTCGAGCAGCCGCCACAGCGCGGCGGGCGAGTCGATGTCGCGGGGAAGTCGGCATCCCATGCCGACGATGGCGATGTGCGTGTCAGCGGCTCTCGGGTTCTGTGCGTGGCCCATCACATGGTCTCCTACGCGCTTGCGCGAACGGGGGTGGGGAGCGCTCGCCGTCCGGCGATGTGGCCGCCGGGGCCGGGGGTCAGTCGACGTCCGAACTGCCCAGCAGGATCGCGCTCTTGACACCTCCGATCTGGTAGTTGCAGGTCAGTGCGTAGTCGAACTCCAGGTGCCGGGTGTGGAAGCCGGGGACGGGATCGAAGCAGATGTTGTCGGCCGGCTCCTCGCAGTTCGCGGTGGGGCACACCTCTCCCTGCTCCAGCATCAGGAGGGTCAGGGCGACGCCCAGAGCTCCCGCCGGGGCGCCGTTGTGGCCGAAGCAGGCTTCCTGGGAGGTCATCAGGAGGTCTTCGACAGCGTCGCCGTAGAGCTGCCTGGCCGCGTTCGCCTCGAACGCGGTCACGACGACGTCGCCGTCGCTTCCGCCGTGGATGTAGGGGATCTGGCGGATGTCCCACCGGTCGCCGAGGCACTTGCGGATGGCGGCGACCAGTGACGCGCCGTTCTCGTCGCTTGCCAGTGGATTGGACAGGCCGTCGCGGGTCATACCGTGCGACAGGACCTGGCCGTAGGTGTACGCCCCGCGTCGCTGGGCGCGGTCACGGCTTTCCAGCACCAGGGTCACCGATCCCTCCCCGTGGTTCACGCAGTCGGCCCGCCGGTCGTAGGGCCTCATGATCCGGTCGAAGGCCGGGAGGAGTTCGGGCATGCCGTCAACGCGGACGGAATCGTAGGCACGCTGGGCACCGTGCAGCAGACGCTGGACGTTCTGGATCACATCCACACCGAACACGTCGACGCCGGTGACGACGGCGAGGTCGATGTCACCGTCCGCGATCATGCGGCGGGCGTTGCCGATCTGGACGGCGGAGGACGCACAGCCGCACGAGACGGTGAAGCAGGGGCCGGTCGTGCGCATCAGCGCCCCTTGGACCAGTGCCACGTCAGAAGGGGTGAGTCCCTGCTGAGCCCTGACGAACAGCTCCATCGCCTGGTGCGGGGTGGTGGTGCGTGCGTCGGCGTGCAGGACTTCGAGGTAGCTGGAGACGTTGGCATCGATGCCCCCGCGCCCGACCAGGACGGCGGCGTCGGTGAGGTCACCGCCTCGGATGCTCAGTTGGGCGTCCGCGCAGGCTTCCACGAGGGACACCAGCCCGTAGCGGTGCGCGTTGGTGTAGTGCTGGGAGAAGATGCCCGGCAGTTCCGGCAGGCGCTCCGCGAAGGCCGTGTCCGGCAGATCGACGGAGCCGTAGTAGACGCCGTGATGCTTCAGGCACGAGCGGCCGTTGGCGGCCACGTTCCAGACTTCGCCCGCCGTGAACAGCGGCTGCTCCTCGCCCGGCAGGCAGAACCCCATGCCGGTGACCATGGTGTCCCGCTCGCCGGTGCTGCCGCCTCGTGGGCGCGCACTGGAGAGCCCGCTCACGACGCGCGCCCAGGAGTGCGGGGCGGACGCTCATTCCGTACCGGTGCGGGAAGGTTGCTGATCATTGCTCACCTCGGGGTGTGGGGATGGGGTGATGCGGGACGGCACCGCGTTGGTGTGCGGCTCCTGGGGCCCGGCACGGGCGTCGGATGCCGGGGGGAGACGGCGAACCGGCGCTACTCGGCGATGGCGGTCCGGTACGACCACCGGTAGACGGGCATCAGTACGCCGCCGACGTCTTTGAAGTCCTGCGTGATCTCGAAGTGCTCATAGCCGTTTCCGCGAGGAATCTTCAACCGATTCACAATGCTTCCGGATTTCACTTCCTGGACCTCAGGAATGTCACTCGGGCCGCCCTCGAGGAAGACGAGCAGACAGTTGAACGTGACACTCACCTCACCCATTCAAAAACGCTGAATAATTTGTCGAGGGGGGATCAAGCATCCGGTTGACGGCGTACTCCCTGAATACCCGCAGGGGAGGCTGGCTAACCCAGGAAGCTCAACAGCGCCTGCAGTACGCCAGGGGCGCACCCGCGTCGCTTCCCGCAGATCGCCGGGGCCCCCGGTGGCCGCGACGTTATCCGAGTGAAGCCCGGTCGAGAATCGCCGGCAAGAATAAGTACGAAGACTTCGCCATGCTCTCTCAGCCGCGCCGTGCCATGGACATAGCAGCAGGTCAGAGGGCAGACTTAACCGGTTTCCGCATGCGATCTCCCCAGTTTCCGGGCACTCTCACCGCGATTCCCGTCCAGATCATCGAGCGCTCTTCGACAGTCGTCCGGGAAGGCGCTCGCCCGCGCTCACCTAAAATGCCCAGGAGCAAGTCTTTCGGTCGCTACCGGCTCCACTTGGCGAGGCATCGAAGAGATTGTGCGCCCCCGATGGGCCTTATGCTCCCACCTTTGGCAAATGCCCTATTGCCACCCGATGACGCCCGAACCTACGGTGAGGAAAACGCCTCGTCGACTCGGCCACAATGGCCTTGTCCGGCGTTCGGAAGTCGGAAAAGAGGAATCCTATGTCCCCGATTCTCCTCGCACTCGTCCCCTCGCAGGGTCCGACGACCGGGGGTAACCCCGTGCTCCTGGTCGGCACCGGACTGACCGGCGCGACGGCGGTCCTGTTCGGCGCCACCCCCGCGCTCAGCTTCAACGTCCAGTTCGACGGGGCCATCACGGCCGTCGCCCCGCCCGGGACCGGAACCGTCCCCGTCACGGTGGTCACGCCGTCCGGCACCAGCAACGCCCTCAGCTACACCTACCAGCTGCCGGCCCCGCCGACCATCCTCGCGCTCGTGCCGCCGATCGGCCTGGCCACGGGTGGCCTGCCCGTCCTCATCGTGGGTCACGGCCTGTCCGGCGCGACGGCGGTCCTGTTCGGCGCCACCCCCGCCACGAACTTCACCGTGCTGGGCGACGGCGCCATCCTGGCCGTCTCCCCGCCCGGAACCGGAACCGTCCCCGTCACGGTGATCACGCCCGCTGGCACCAGCAACGGCGCCTCCTACACCTACCTGTAGGACGGCGGCCGACCGCCGGTCCGTGCGCGACGTGACCCGGCGGGATGAGAACAGTGAGCTCCGACAGCAGCCGCGCTGTCGGAGCTCACTGTTTGTCGGACGCCCGGTCGGGGGCGGGATCCCGATGTCCGCGCCGCTCTCGGAGGTGGTGGCGGTCCTAGATCATCGGTGGGGCGGTGTAGGTGTAGGCGAGGCTGTTGCTGGTGCCGCCGGGGGTGGTCACC
The DNA here is from genome assembly GCF_053598235.1 of Kitasatospora sp. NPDC001159. Lineage (NCBI taxonomy): Bacteria > Bacillati > Actinomycetota > Actinomycetes > Kitasatosporales > Streptomycetaceae > Kitasatospora > Kitasatospora sp. NPDC001159. The sequence continues at coordinate 50,892 of NZ_JBSFJV010000029.1, read as the reverse complement.
GTCACCTGCACCGTGCCCGAGCCCGCCGGCACCGTGGCGACCAGGTAGCCGTCCGACACGACGGTGAAGGCGGCCGGCGCGGACCCGAAGGTGACCGCGGTGGCGGCGCTCAGCCCGCTCCCCGCCAGCGTGACCGTGGTCCCACCCGAGGTCGGCCCCGCCGCAGGAACCACACTCACCAGTCGGGGAACGGGAACGTAGGTGAAGGCGACACCGTTACTGGTTCCTCCGGGCGTCGTCACCGTCACCTGCACCGTGCCCGAACCCGCCGGCACCGTCGCGGTGACCTGCGTCGCCGACACCACCGTGAACGACGAGGCGGCAACGCCACCGAACCGCACCACCGTCGCCCCCAGCAGATTGTTTCCTGTGACAGTGACGGTGGTTCCACCGAGAACAGGCCCTTCGTCGGGGACCACGGCGGTGAGCTGGGGGTTGCTCAGGTAGTAGTAGGGCACGGGGACGCTGGTGCCACCGGCCGTGGTGACGGTGACGCCGGAGGGCCCGGGCCCTCCGGCTGGCACCGTCGCGGTGATCTGCGTCGCCGACACCACCGTGAACGACGAGGCGGCAACGCCACCGAACCGCACCACCGTCGCCCCCGTGAACCCGCTGCCCGTCAGCGTGACCGTATTGCCACCGGACGCCGGTCCCTGGGTCGGGACGATCGTGGTCACCACCGGTGGGGCGGTGTAGGTGTAGGCGAGGCTGTTGCTGGTGCCGCCGGGGGTGGTCACCGTCACCTGCACCGTGCCCGAGCCCGCCGGCACCGTGGCGACCAGGTAGCCGTCCGACACGACGGTGAAGGCGGCCGGCGCGGACCCGAAGGTGACCGCGGTGGCGGCGCTCAGCCCGCTCCCCGCCAGCGTGACCGTGGTCCCACCCGAGGTCGGCCCCGCCGCAGGAAGCACACTCACCAGTTGGGCAACGGGAACGTAGGTGAAGGCGACACCGTTACTGGTTCCTCCGGGCGTGCTCACCGTCACCTGCACCGTGCCCGAACCCGCCGGCACCGCCGCGGTGATCTCCGTCGC
>NZ_JBSFJV010000029.1:0-49760 GCF_053598235.1 Kitasatospora sp. NPDC001159 | reverse complement strand
GCGTCACCACCAACCCCGCCGCCCCCGACACCGGACTGACCGAACCAATCACCGGAGCAGCAACCGCGTACGTGAAGGCGACACCGTTACTGGTTCCCCCGGGCGTGCTCACCGTCACCTGCACCGTGCCCGAACCCGCCGGCACCGTCGCGGTGATCTGCTTGTCCGACACCACCGTGAACGACGAGGCGGCAACGCCACCGAACCGCACCGCCGTCACCCCCGAGAACCCGCTGCCCGTCAGCGTCACCACCAACCCCGCCGCCCCCGACACCGGACTGACCGAACCAATCACCGGAGCAGCAACCGCGTACGTGAAGGCGACACCGTTACTGGTTCCCCCAGGCGTCGTCACCGTCACCTGCACCGTGCCCGAACCCGCCGGCACCGTCGCGGTGATCTGCTTGTCCGACACCACCGTGAACGACGAGGCGGCAACGCCACCGAACCGCACCGCCGTCACCCCCGAGAACCCGCTGCCCGTCAGCGTCACCACCAACCCCGCCGCCCCCGACACCGGACTGACCGAGCCAATCACCGGAACGTTGGGATCAACCATGACTTACCCCCGTTGGTTGTGCAGTCTCTGAGTTGACGAATGCCGTGCGTGCGCAAGGCGCCTGAAGCGTCGGCTCTTTGCCCAGGGATGCGACGGCCGCCAAGGCGGGGAGCCCCGGTCGACGGAGGGAACATCGACCGGGGCTCGTCAGGGGTGGTGAGCCGTTGGGCAGCGGGACAGCCCCGCCCAGGCTGGGGCTTGTGCCGACTCCCGACCGCCATGTCGAGCGCGGGCCGCCGGTCACCAGAGTCCGGGCGGCGAGACGCGGGTGAGTGCGCTCGCCTGGTCCCACCGGTGGTGGACGTCCTGGGCGTCGGCGGTCCCGGGTACGGTGGCGACCGTCGGCCGGCGTCCGGGACGTCCGCGGGCGACGCGGGCGCATCTCCGGTCAGAGTCGGTAGAGAGGTCGCCGGATTCGTTCCGGGGAACCCTCACCGGCGGGCCCCGAGGTCGGACCCAGGTGACCGGCACGACGACGCTTGACCGACCGGCGATCTCGTTGTCCGGCTCGGAGGCAGTCGGGGTACGAAGTGGTCTGACGCCATGACAGGTGGCCCGGTAGTGCCGTTGACCCACGTCGTGGGCCGACACGAAAGGGCCTGTTTGCCCCCGTGAAGGAGCTCACCGCCGTTTGCGCGGGTCGCTGTCGTCGGGACGCTCGTCTGTGTGGCCGACACGCCGTCCTCGGCCGATCCGCCCTCGACGCCGCCTGTGTTTTCCACGGACGGACTCGGCCGAGCGCATCCTGCCGGAGTCCCGCTCAGAAACGTGGTCGTGAACGGCTGCGGTCACGCCTTCCGTCATCGACGATCCGCGTACGGACTGACTGCCCGCCAACACCGTGGGTACGTACCACCCCAGCAGAAGCCCCCAGAACCACACCGCTGAAATCCTCGTTCGACGGTACGAGGGAGAGGAGCCGGCAGACCACCCGGTCGCCGAACGGGCCAGCACGCTTCGGAACCTTTGGATTGCTTGCATGACGCCTCCTGGCGTATGTAAGCCGCCGCATCTGCCGGCAACCGCTGAGACGGCGCCGGCAGATGGATCCAAGTCCTCCACGGGGGTGCCCATCGCGAGCCGCACGTCACCGCCGCCAGAAGCACAGCGGGCGCCGACTGCACGTTCCCCCGGGGAGGGATGGGCGGCCCGCCGGTTGGATACAGAAAAGTAACCAGAGCCGTGAAATCGGTGACAAGCCTTCCGACCCACTTTCACCCGCTTGGCTCAACGTCCGGCCATCTCCCGCAATACGGAAAATGGCCTGTGTCACAGCGCGCAACCGACGCTGATCAGCGAAAACAGACCTGTCCGTGCGGAATTTTCATGCTTATTCCCCATTCGGCGAGATCGCGACTTCCCTGCCCGCCGCCCAAGAGACGGAGCGGCCACGGATGGACAAATTCCCCACCTTCTGCCGTTCGGAATTGCTCATCCCAGCCGGGATGCACCGCGCGAAGCGTCGGCCGGGGCCCGGCGGGTGGGCACGATCGACGCTCCGACCCGGGTGGACGCCGTCTCGGCTCTCGTGGAAGTGAAGTTTTGGAGTCGCGCCCCACGTGGCGGACGGCGATCTGTGCCCTGGGCGGTTCGCGCGCCGTTTCACGGTCCGGCCGGGTCGATCGGTCTCACAGCCGTGTCAGAGTCCTCAGCAGCCCGGTACCGGCCGAGTCGCCCTTCCGGGGCCGGCTGAGGACTCGGGCACCGGGTGCGGCGAGACGGGGTCTGCCCGGGCGAGACCGATGACGGTCCCGCCCGGGCGGACGGCCTCGTTGGCCACGCGGTTCGGGTGGTCAGTGCCAGACCTCTGGCTCAGATCCCCGGGCTCGCGAGGTACTGGTACGGGGTCGCGGCGGTCGCGCTGCCGGCCACGTTGGTGACCGTGATGTTGGCCGGCCCGGGGGCACCGTCGAGGGTGGGCGGCGCGACGGCGGTGATGGTGGTGTCGCTGATGACGACGAAGGGGGCGGACTGGCCGCCGAAGGTGACCGACTGGGTGCTGCTCAGGGAGGTGCCGGTGATGGTGACCGCGGTGCCGCCGGAGGCCGGGCCCGAGCCGGGGGTGAACGCAGTCACGGTGGGCGCGTCCACGTAGGTGTAGGTGAAGCCGTTGTTGGTTCCGCCCGCGGTGGTCACGCTCACCCCGACCGATCCGACCGCCGTGCCCGCGGGCACGGCGACGGTGATCACACCGTCGCTGACGATGGTCGGCGTGGCGGTGTTGGGCCCGAAGTGCACGGCGGTAGCGGTCGACAGCCCGGTGCCGGTGATGGTGATGACGTTGCCGCCCGCCAGCGGCCCGGAGCTGTCGCTGAGCGCGGCCTTGAACGGCGCGCCGACGTAGTAGAAGGTCAGCGGGTTGCTGGTGCCGCCCGGCGTGGTCACGCTCACCTGGACCACCCCGCTGCCGGAGGGTGAGGTGACGGTGACCGACGTGGCCGTGTTGGCGGCGATGGCGGCCAGCTTGGAGCCGAAGTGCACGGCCGTGGCCCCATCGAGGTTGTTGCCGGTGATGACGACGCTCTGTCCGCCGCCGGACGATCCCTGGTTGGGGGAGATGGGCATGACTGCCTCCTTGAACGAGGTGAGGGGAACCGCGCACCGTGCGTGCCCAGGAAGAGCCGCAGTCCACGCACGGTGCGGGTCGGACCAGGCCCCGGCGAGGGCGAAACGGACGGCCGAGGCGGTGAACCGGGCGCCGACGGGCCGGTCCACGGGTGTGGCCGGGCCTCTTAACGGGCGTGAGAGCGAGATGGTCCTGGATGACTGTCGCCGGTCGCGGTGGCGGGCGGATCGTTCACGCCCCTGCCAGGAGAGCCCACCGCACCGCCGGCCCGACCGGCTGCGCGAGCGCCGGGCCGCGTTCGCCGAGGCCGTCGGCCGCGCACGTGGCCGGGATCGCCACCGGCATGGACACCGGTGGTTCGGGTCCCGCCGGCACGGGCGGCACTGGTACCCGAACACGCGGAGCTCTCCCCAGGACCGCAGGGCGCGCTCCTCCTGGCCACACCGGCGGGAGTGTCCGGGGGCTGACCCCCTGGCGGCCGCGTGCGCTTCTGATGTGCGGCGCGGAACCTACGAAGTGTCAACCGTTGCTGACGCCCGGCCTGGTCAGCGCCGGGCATGGAAGCAGACGGGGGGCGCGCGGGCGAGCATGTACACCGGCATATGCCAGCGACCGTTTCGCCGGGCGGCGGTACCGGCAGGGCAACCGGGGATCCGTGCCCCTGCCAACCCCGGCACGCTGAGCACGGTTGTGCGACGGGCGGCCAGACGCATGTCTGGCCTGAAATTCCGGGGAGAACCGCGAGCGCTCTCGCACCGCAGAGGTCTATGCCAGTCACCCTCCATTGCGCGGTGCGAAAATTGTCAAGCACTCAACGGCCGAGATCCGGCCACTGTTTGGCCGATCTCCGCGTACGACTTGACATGGCATGCGTGGGGTCTTTGCCAATTGACTGCCGGGTGATTCGCTCACTCAAATTGCACAGCAATCGGCGATGTCTTGCAGAAACCTTTCTTCTCCCACTTCTGGGCTTCGTGTATATTTCCTGGCTTCCCATGGGTCCCATGAGGGAGCCGTAAGCCATATCGAAGCCTGCTAGGAGTGGAATGCTGACCGGAGAGGAATACATCAACATCTGCGCCCTCCGATCCCGGGGGTTGTCCATCGCCGCAATCGCCCGTCTCCTCGGCCGCGACCGCAAGACGGTGAGCTCCTATCTGAGCGGGAAGCGCACTGTCGGAGTCCGCAGCTCCGGCAGGGGCGAGTTCGAGCGGTTCATCCCTTACTGTCGCCGGCGGCTGCAGGACGATGCCCACTTCCAGGCATCGATGCTGTTCGCCGAACTCGTCGATCTCGGCTACAAGGGCGGCTACTCGACCTTCACCCGCGCTCTGCGGACCCATCAGCTGCGTCCCCGATGCCCGCTGTGCCAGCGTCCACCCCGCACCCGCCCCGGCCGGCCGGACAACGCGGAGGAAGTGCACTTCCGCTGGTTCGTCCTCTCCGACCCCCCTGCGGACTGGGGCAGCACTCATGCTTGCATCCTGGTGGGACGCCTGACCCACTCCCAGCGCTGGAGCGCAGTGCTCGCGGAGCAGATCGATCTCGGCCACCTGGTCGACGCCGTCGACCGGATCCTGCGCCAGTTCGGCGGAACCGGCTGGCGCTGGCGCTTCGACCAGACGCAGCCGATCCCCTGCCCGGGAGGCGGCAAATTGACCACGGCGCTGGGCAAGGTTGCGAAGCACTACGGTGTTGTCGCGGATCTCAGTCCGGCGCGGCAAGAGGCCGACGACCAGGCCATCGGGCAAGCACTCGTTCTGTGGTGGCAGACCATTGGTGCGGACACCGGCCTGCTGGAAGCGCAGGAGAGCCTCGGCAGGCTGGCCAGGCTCATGGACGCTCGCCGGGCCGCGGCAAGCGGCGGCCACGACGGGTACGCCGTACCCGCTGCGACGGTCCTGCTCGACCTTCCCCACGACCCGTACCCTGCCAAGATCAGCGTGGCTCGTGCGGTCTCGGCCAACAGCATGGTGTCCTACCGGGGCAACCTCTACGCGGTTCCACGGCATCTGCACGGTCACACCGTGGAAGTGCGCCGAAGGCTCGGTGATCCCCTTCTGGCGATCGCGACCCCTCGTGGAAGGGTGATCGTTCAGCATTCACTGGCGCCCGACGGTGCCAGCCTGTCGGTTATCGGCCACCGGCACGGGATCAGCCTCGAACGCCCGCTCCCGGTCCCGAGGCCGGCCTGCCACAGCAAGATGTACAGACCGCCGTCCGCCGAAGCGCTCGCGGCGGCCCAAGCGCTCCGACAGGACGCCTGTCAGGAGGACGGATTAGAGCCCGGTCACGAGACTGACGGTTCGCCGGAGCGCCCCGGTCGAGCCTGGTGGACGGGCGTTCTCGATCGGCTCCTGAAGGAACCGACCGAGGGCAACGAGCTCGTCCGTTCGGAGACCGTGATCCACCTCGCGATGCATCGGTAGCATGACCAACGCCCTACCGGCGAAGCCGCACCAACCTGGCGGACTCTGATGGAGTAGCGCCAAGTTGTATGAAGACTCCTTAATTCGCCTTCGATCGCCGGAACGTCAATTCTTCGCGCCACTCTGCCGGTCTGCGCGCCCTGCCGCCCGCCGTCAGCGGTGAATTACGTTCCGTTCATGCTGGGGTCCCGCCGGCATGAACGCTTCTTTTCGGAGGGGATTTCGGATGACCCGTTCTCGTCTTGCCGGCGGCGTCGTCGCCGTCGCCATCGCCATCGCATCCGGCGCCGCCCTCGCCATCGCCCCCGCGGCGCAGGCCGCGGAAGCCCCCAGGCTCCAGGTGTCGACGTGTGCCGCCGATCTCACGGCCGCGATCGACAGCAACGCGGCCGCCATCGTCGCCGACGCTGTCGGCGACACCGCCGACGCTCGCACCTACAACCTCCGGACCCTCGTCATCCTGGCCAGAGCGGGGCTCACCTGCGTCTGCCAGCCGGCCCAGGTCCACGCGGACATCATCGCCGCGGCGACCGACAGCATCCATGCGGCGATGTCCAACGCGATCGGCGACTCCGCCGCTGCGCTGAACAGCGAGAACGCCGTGGCGGCCGCGTTGACGGACGCCCTGGAGGTTGTCCCGTATGCCGAGGTGTGAGGTCTCACGGCACACGGGTGCTCGTTGTTGACCTGCCCGGGTGTGGGGCCTTGGTGGTTGGGCTTCGTTGTGGGGCCGTCATTGCGGTTGCCGGGCGGAGGCGGGCCGACGGCGACGACGAGCCAGCTGTCGGCGTCGACCACCACCCACTGGTCAGGGCTGCTGCAGAGTCGCGTGATCTCGTGGGTGCCCTGGGTCGAAGTTGCCTCGACGCCATGTCCGTCGCCCCTAGCGGTGTTACTGTCGCGCCATGTCCAAGATCGAGATTGACGCGATAACCGCCGAGTTCTTCGGAGCCTTCGACAACCGCGGCGGCAAGGCCGCGGACGTGGCCCGGATCCGCCGGCTGGTCATTCCGGGTGGCGTGATCGTGCTGACCGGGCCGAAGTACACGGTCTACACCGTGGACGAGTTCATCGAGCCGCGCGAACGCCTCCTCGCCGACGGCCGGTTGGTCGAGTTCTCGGAGTGGGAGACCTCCGAGCGGACCGAGATCGCGGGCGACATCGCGTCGCGCTTCGGCGAGTACCGGAAGGCCGGCGTCCTGGACGGCGAGCCGTTCGAGGGCGGCGGGACCAAGACCATCCAGTTCGTCCGCACCCCGGAGGGCTGGCGGATCACGGCGTTCTCCTGGTACGACCAGCCCTGAGGGTCCGCAGGTCGCGGCGGTCCAAGAACGGGGTGACCTTCCCGAGTCGCCTCGCACCACCGGAGCTTCGATGTGTCGTCAGTCTGACCGCCTGCCTGGTCAAGTCTCCCGCTGTGGACGGCGTGGTGGGATTGCCGCTGGTGGAGCGGTTGCGGCTGTTGCCGGATCCATGTCGGCGTTACGCCAACAAGCTGTCCAGGAGGACGTGTTGTCGTATTTGTACGCCATCGGCGGGACAGGGTCCAGCTCGGCCACTCTCGCGTGTGACTGCCTGGCTCACCAGTTCGGGAACGCCGCGACCACGGAGTGCGCGAGCGGCGCTGTCCGACGGACATGTCGGATGCCGGAGGAGTTCCACGACCGGCTCCGCCGCCGGGTCCGCAAGACGCTGGGCCGGGATCCGGAGCCGAGCGCTGGCGTGATCGACTCCCAGTCGGTCGAAGCAGACGCCGTCGTCGGATCCGACAGCCGCGGCTTCAGCCGGATGACCAGCCACGGACGGCGGCACCCTCCGGGCGAAGCCCCTTACCTGACTCCGGACGAGCCTGTCACCGCTGGAGCAAGCGGTGCAGATCCCGCTGTTTCACGCAGTCTGCGAACATGACATTTTCGCTCAAACCCGTGAGCAGATCGAGGACAGCGGCAAGCGGCTGATATTCCGTGCGGATGGCAGGGCGCTCACCACAGGCCTTCAAATGCTCCCAGAGCGCGTGGAAGTAGTCCTCGAGCTCCAGACGCGCGTCGAACTGCGCGCTGAGCCGCTCGGGATCGAGGCGACGCAGGGCGTCGCGGTCGAGCTGAGTCACCGAGTTGATGACGCTGTTGAGGACTTCACGGCTCTCGGTGCTTGAGCTGGGCATGGGTTCTCCTAACGATGTGCACAGTGGATGGTTGAGGATCGGCGGGCATCGGCAACTGCGGCGCGTGGCCGGCGACCGCCCCTGAATGGTCACCACGCGGCAGTGCTCCGACTGGACAGCGGGACAGCGGCCCACACCGAGCAGCTGCCGTCCCTGCTCAGTCGCATCCCCCACTCCTGCGAGTAACCCGCAACGAGCGCCAGGCCTCTGCCGTGGTCCTCGTCCGGCGTGGCACGGCGCAGCCGGGGCACCGCGGAAGTCTTTCCCTGATCACGGACCTCCAGCAGGAGCCGGTCCGCGGTCCGGCCCAACCAACCGGTGATGTGTGCACTGTTGGAGTGCTCGAGGGCATTGGTGACCAGTTCGGAGATCACGAGCAAGGCCGCGTCCCGGGCATGATCGGCCCGAACGTCCTCGGCGTCCAGCCACAGCCCTGCCAGCCGCCGGGAGATCGGTACCGCGCGACCGAGAGACGGCAGCCTGAAGGACAGCGGACGGCCCCTGCCCCAGTGGCTCAGGACATCCTCGACGAGAGCTCCCGTCGGCCGATCTCTGCGGTGGTCAGTGGAATCTCCTCCTCGGTGAACGGCGGGGTCGCTTCTCGGCTGACGAGTCGAAAGCGGCTGCCGGTACGACCGCTCGCGGCTTCGCGGTTCAGGCCGTGCCCGGTACATGAGGACCATTTCCTCCGGCGAACAGGGGGCTCCCTGTTCGCTCGACGCTGGTTCATGCGTTCTCCACGGCTCGTGGCCCACGTTTCGCCGCGGAAGGCTCCTCGGTCCGTCCAGGGATCTTCTCCCACCGGAGGATTGGAGCAGCCGGCCGAGCGGGCGCCGGACTGGTCGAAGTAAATCAGAAATAGATTATCCGCGGGGAGCGATCCGCTCCAAAGAAAGGGGGCGTGTTTATGTAATGCAGGCGCCTAGTGTGACGGTAAGAAGAGTTGTTCGCGCCACCGGGATCTGGCGGAATGAACTTGGCTTGTTTCGTTCACTCAAGCCCGGGTTTCACGGCGAATGCGGACGCCGGGCCATTGATCCTGGTCTTCGGTGGAGCTATTCGGGCAAGTTTTCTTGCGGGTGTCCAAGGGCGGTCGGCGACTCGCTCATGGAATTCCGCACCGACCTGGCCGAAATCAGCCGTTCCGCTTGTGCACCGAAGCCGGCGGCACCGTCGGCGAGCAGGCGGCCACCAAGAGCACCGTCGGCCCCGAGGAACCGCGCCGGCTGGGCGGAATCCGGCGCCGTTTCCCTGCTGAAGGCTCTTCGAGCACGAGGTGCGTTGGCGCCCGAGAAGCCGAACTGCGAGATGGCGGCGAGCCGGCTCCTGTCCGCGGACGCCCGCGATGCTTGCGGACTCGACGGGGCGCCCAGCGGACTGCTTGCGCCGTGGGCTTCGACCAGCCCGATTGCACCGGGGTCGACTCCGGCACGTACCAGCGCTCCGCAGTACAGAAGCAGCCAGGCGGGGCGGCGGGGAAGGGTCGCCGGCCCGTGGGGTCGGCCGTCCTGATTCACCGCCGAGCCCCGGATGACTGCGTGAACCACGGTCACCGTTGGGAATCGCCTCGCTCTGGCGCCTCAGGATGACGACTCCGCAGCCTTCGCCGCGGACGACCTCGTCCGCGGCGGCATCGAAGGTCATGCAGCGACCCGTCGGGGACGGCATGCGCATCCTCGAGAACGATTTCGCCGTCCGGTCGCTGACTATCAGTGTGATCCCGGAGCGCCGGAGCGGGGCCTTGCCCGCGCCGGCCGAGTGCCTGACAGGCAGCCGGGTGCAGAGCGACCGAGAGCGGAACCCGGCCAGCAGCCTACGCACGCCCGTATGCGCCCGCCCGGAGAGCCTCTGCCGGCTCTTGCGGAGACGACCCCCTGAACCGCTGAGGGCCGGTGCGACAAGAATCGCACCGGCCTGCGGATCCAATTCCTCAAACGGGGGGATGGCAACACGCCTCTTCAGCGATGAGGCGCAAGCCGGAAGCGCTGGCAGACGCGGCAGACGCTTACCCCGGGAGAGGATGGGTGACCCACCCTGTTCGGATGTACCTATTTACCCATCGAGCCGAAATAGCCGCAATCCCCTGACCTGCTGATTCACCCGTACGGCCGAGCGTGCCGGCAGTGCAAACGCCTGTGCGGCCGGATCGGAAGCCTCTTCCATCAGGAACTTTTCGTATTCTGGACTGCTCGCTCGGAAAATTGGACAGCATATTCGAAGGAGACTGCCAAATGATCGCGGAATACCGCCCGTGGGAGCCGGTCGGGATCCGCGACAGCGATCAGGACACACTGACCCCGGCCTCGCGGCTCGGTAAATGGTTGCCGGTAGGCGGTGATCGGCACCGTGGTCCGATGGCTCGCAGCGTTCTCACTGCGCGGTTCGTCGATCAATCACGATGCCGGCTCTCGGCCCCCTGGCCGACCTGCCCGCGACGACTTCTGAGGCCCTCCTCGACGCGATCCTCCAGTCGAACGTACCGGCCTTTCCCGGCGCCCGGGACGAAATGCTCAGTCAAGAGCTGACACAGCCCAGATCGGATCAGACTCTTCTCACCACGAGTGGCTTCCGCAATACTCACGCTGACGTGAACAGCCGAGTCTTTGATCGCCTCGGAAACCGCGGCCTCAAGCTCGGACAGCACCGGAGCGGGCAGCTCTGTGCCAGCGGATCGCCGCCCGCCGGACCCCCTGCCGGATGTACCGGAGGATTTCATCACGTTGACGGTGAACGCACACTTCCAGACAAACGCAGGCGGCCCACCGCTCGTGGCACACCCGGGACGGCGCCCGCGACGGGCCTGCCATCGGCAACGATCACGGCGGACTCCCCAGGCAGTCTCCCGCCTCCGGTCCGGGCGCGGGGACGCCCGCGCAGGTCCCCGCGCCCGGTCGGCCCTTGGCGCCAGGGGGACAGCTGTTGGACCACCGGAAAGGCGGACATGACGAGAGGTCCCACGGTGGCGTCTCCCAGGCCCCGGTCGCGCTGTGGCGACCACGCCGGGCTTCCCCGCATCAGGTCGGCCGTCCCGCCGTGGAGCAGGATCAGACGCCGCACCGGCCTCCGGGGGCACGTCACGGAGCCCGGTGTCGTGCCCGCACGCCTGGTCGGCGCTTCCCCGACCGGTGTCCTCCTGGCGGGCGGCTTCGGTGGTGCCCTGCCGACGCTGACCGGCAAAGGCGGTACGGGCCGCCGCCAGATCCTCGCCGGCCCGGACGCGGGCTTGTTCCCGCTCAAGGCGGCGAGCGGCAAGCCGCCGGCGAAGGACGGTTCCTTCCGACTCGTCGCCCTCCGTCGCCATCCCGTCCGAGAGTCCGCTCGCAGCGGTTGTTGGCGTACTCCGTCGGTGGACGGGCGCGGGCCGCGCCGTGAGCGGGTCTCTTGGGGGTGGCGCGTCCCACCGGTGATCGGATAGCTCCCACTGCTCCCGAAGCCGACGGCAGGCGGCAGCGGCGGCGGCGGGACCGCAGGATCGGCAGGTTTCCGGGTCCTCGGCGTCGCGGACGACCAGGGGCCCGCGGCAGAGTGCGCACTCGGGGATCCGGACCGGTCTGGTCCCTGTGACCGTCTCGCTTGCCCGGTCGACGACCCTGATCAGCCAGGGCAGCGGGGAGACCACCGAAGACCACGGCACAGCGCCGACCGGCTCCCTGCGGCGCGCGAACTCCCACGCCGACTCGAGAGCTTTGAGAATCACGGCGCCATGGACCTCAGGGGATGTGCTGTAGTCGGCGAATGTTGCGACAATGTGCTGAGCGAGGAGGTCGAGCTGTCGCTCGGTCAGCCGGTCCACCAGTTGCCTCGGCAGGCGCCCAAGAGCCGATGACGCGGCTTGCTGTCCCCATCGCCTCTGCTCGTTGGTCATCGACTGGATCATCTTCTGGTCGGCTTGCCATCGGCCGCGCCCTGCCGGGCCTGCTCCGCCCCCCGTGGCTCCCGCCACGCGCCCTCGCGCGTGGGGGCGCGCGGTTTCCGGTTCGCGGGACGAGCAACCACCCACAACGACCGGCATGTTCAGCACGTCATGTTGGGGGGATCGTGTTTCTGTCACCGGATCGGGGGGGCCCAGTGTCACCGGACCGGGGGGGCCGGCTGTCACCGAACCGGGGGCTTCCCGACGCACGCCGAGCGAGGCGCCGAGATGGGAATCCGGTCCGGAGTCGAAGACCTCGACACCGCCGCCTGCGGGCCCGTCCGCGGATCGCAGCGCGGGAACGGGCCCGCTCGGGAGAGACTCGCTCTGCCCGCTCGGTACGCGGACGGGCATGGGATGGACGACGTATCTGTACCCCCTCTTCTCGCCCTGTCTTCTGCTCACCCAGCCCTGGACCAGGAGTTCGGCCACCGCTTCGCGGGCCGTGTCCTCCTTTATCTGGCACTCGCGTGCGATTCGCGCGACGGGAGTCGATTCGGTGAACCGCTGCCGCAGGGAGAGCAACGCATAAACCTTGAACCGAGTACCGGCCAGATGCGCCCGGGCATACGAGCCGACGCACACGGCCAGCTGATCGTCGGCCAGTGGGCGAACACGCCGGTTCATGGTTCGGGTGGCAGGATTTCGAGACGCGCGAACCAGATTCTTGGCCTTTGCCTTGGCGATTAGACGGTTCACACCACCCCGGGACAGCCCCAGCTGTCTCCCGATCGTCTCGTCAGCGGCGAAGCACAATCCTGACTTCCAGCCGTAGTCCTGCAGCAGCGTCACGACCCGGATCAGGTCACCGGTCAAATCCTTGTCACCGAGCCACGCCGCTGGGAACCGGGTAGCGGGCAGGCGAGCTTGATCGGTCGCACGCGCCTGCCCGTGAGCAGCCCCGGGACCCCCGGCCGGTTCCGTGTGCACGGCGCCCGAGTATCGCGGACTCACGGAGCACCGCCGAAAGCCCGACGCTCGCTCACTTCCCTGCCCAGCCCGGCCGGCTGCCCATCGACATCTGGATTGGTCGAGCAGCGATGCGCTGGCCGTCCCAAAGTCGTCGAGGCGACTTTTCCTGCGGTCGGCTCCATTTGCGCGGTGATCACTCGTGCTCGAGAGCCCGCTTGGGGAGGTCCTTGGAGGTTTCGCTCATTGAGGACTCTGCGCCCGCCTCCTGGACGAGTGGAGCCACGATCCAGGACACGAGCAGGGGCTAGCTGGCAGATTTTGATTCGGTGATGCAAAATGGCATTGCCTACTTACGGACGTGAGGAGGCAACAGCCCGTCAGGACACAGGTTCTCGCAGGATCCCAGGTGTGCAGATGGGCCGAGGCAACGGTGGATTCCGTCGTCGACTTGCGCATGTGCTCAGTGACGGCGGAAGCAAAACGTTCAGACGCCGAGGCATGTGCTTGGCGCAAAGACGGTGAAGGTCCGGTGGTGCGGACCGAGCCGTCTCGTTGCTGCTAGGTCATGTCAAGACCTCCCCGTAGGGGTGCAGGGTGGTTGAAGAAGGCCGAACGAACAATGAGAGGCGATCATGAGCGGTCGCTTCTGCCAGACGCGGTTTCGCGTCCAGATGCCTGCGGGGTGATCTGGAACAGCGGTGTCGCGCCGACTACCCCTGGAGCCGTCCGGACCTGCCAGAGTCCGGGCGGCTGATCCATGGCTGGGCCATGGCTTGACCAAGAGTACCCGGTCCATAACAGAGTGTGAATACTTCTCGTACACGACTCATCTTCGGAACCTGCTGCAACTGCTTGCGGGAAAGTTCGTTCGAGTCGGCTGGCGGACGGCTCGTCTCGTCCCGCTCCCGTCGCCGGGGAAGGTTTCGGACGGGACGGTCGAAACCCACGGTCAGCCGAAGATTCCGCGGTCGCGATGGGACGCCGCCATCAGTCGTCCACGGGCCGACGTGGGGGCTGCCAGTTGATCACCAAGTGGGCGCACCTGCGTCGGTCGCCACCACGGCTCATGCCGACGGCCATGGCGCGGCATCAAACGGTCCTGTCATTGGTCACCCAAATGAGACACACAACTGACGTGCCGCTCAGACAACCTGAGCTTCCGTTGATCGGCCGACTGAACGACGGGGGTCACAACGGGTGCGTCCGTCCGATGCCTGGCCACCTGCGGCTCCGTGCGCCGGCGCGCCATGTTGGGGAGAATCGCAGAGTATCTGGCACCCTTCGCGGCCACCACGCCTGGAAAGTGGGGAAGCCGAGCGAGCGGAGACGGTAGCGCTTGCTCCGACCGTTCCCCTCCAAGGCCAGCCGCAGGACCGCTGCACGCCTGAACGAGGAGCTCGGCGACCTGAGTAAAAGCCCTGAGCGCGGGCAGCATGAGCATATTTCAGGACACCCGGATGCCGTACATTTCTCGGTGATTAGCCCATCGTTGTCGGGGCATGAGTCCAACAGCCAAGCCGACTCTTCCATTGCTGCTGGAGCGAGACAGGATCTGTAGCGCCGGTGATAACTGGCTATTCGTTCCAGGCCGGAGGAATGCCGTGGGTGATCTGGAAAATGGTTATCTCGTAAAGAATGGCGAACGCGTGGCGCTGACGCATTGCTCACGCCAGCTGGCCGAACTCTTCCGCGTCCTGCGTCGACTCGAGTTTGAATTCTCGATGCGGCTGTATCGATCAGAGACAGACTGATTGAGACCGCCAGCCGAGATCCACCGTGACGCGAACAGGAGGGTGCTTTGCACGAGTCAACGAACGCCGCCTTCAACTCCTACTACGCAGCTGGATTCATCCCCGATGACGGAGTGATGCACAACCACGCCCTCTGGCCGCCCGCCGGACAGCTGTCCGCCGACCTGTCCTATCCGGTCGTCGATGGCTCAACGGTGGCCGCACCCGTTCGATGTCTCCGCTCAGTCCCGGACCAGGCAGAACGGGTGTCCTGCGGGGTCAGCGAATATGCGCCAACTCCGCTTTCCGTCGCCACCGTCGAGCAGCGTGGCGCCCCGCTTGAGCACGCCTTCCTGAGCCTGGTCCAGGTCCTCGACCCCGAGGTCGAGGTGGAATTGCTGGGGGCGGGCGGAGTCCAGCCATTGCGGCGGCTGATGGTTCTCCACGCGCTGGAAGGCCAGCACGAACCCAGCATCAGTGTGGAGAGTCGCCCAGCCTTCGCCGAGCGACCACCGAGGATCCGGCTGGTTCACCACGCCGCCGAGAAGCGACTGGTAGAACTGGGACAGCTCAGCAACATCGGCACAGTCCAACACGACACACTGCAGCTTCGCGATCATGCCGGGCAGCATCTCACGAGGCGTGATCACGATCTACGGAGTACTGGGCAATGGACCTTTGCAGGCGAGTAGCACCTTGACGAGACGGGTCACAACGAGTTGGCCCAATAGAGTGAACCTTCCACCTTTCGGGTGATCTCACGTTTGGCGCGGGTAGCTACGGAAGGCGTGCTAGGGGCTGCAGACCGTAGCCACGCCCCGGCATCGAATCTATTCGGGGCCGGTGACCATGCTCTCGATCACGAAAGGAACGACACTGATGATCCTCGGTCTGCTCGGCGGCCTCCTCGCCGTCCTCGGCTGGCTGCTCTAGCGGTTGTGTGACCCACCCGGCGGCGAGCCGGCCCCGATCACCCGCCCGGTGATGGGGCCGGACTCACCAACCACGATGGCCGGCGCCTCCTCCGGCCGGCACCGGGCCCAGCAGCAACTGGATCGGCCATCTCTTATGCCGCGTCCACCGTGATCAGTCACGACTTCAGCAGGTCACGCAGGCCTTCCTCGAAAGCCAGGTGAGCGTACTGGTCGGTGCCGCACCCTGGCATCTCGAGCTTCTTGAACTGTCCACCTACGATGTGGGACGCCAGCGGTACGGGCAGAGCCTCCGGCCAGAGGCCAGTCCACTTCCCTCGGAGAGCACACGTCGGAAGGCGCCGGTGGATCCCCGCAGGTTCCGGCCGTTTGCCCTCAACTCGTCTGCAGCGCAATTGCTTTCGCCTTCGACCACCTGGAGCAGGATCTGCTGCCCCGAGGCGGCAGGCGGTCGTAGTACGAGCGGGCCCGACCGGATCTTGGACAACGACCCGCTCTACGGTCACGATCGTTCCGTAGCCGTACCATCCAGGGCCGGAGG
Organism: Kitasatospora sp. NPDC001159; assembly: GCF_053598235.1. Lineage (NCBI taxonomy): Bacteria > Bacillati > Actinomycetota > Actinomycetes > Kitasatosporales > Streptomycetaceae > Kitasatospora > Kitasatospora sp. NPDC001159. The sequence goes on along the minus strand of NZ_JBSFJV010000029.1, from coordinate 34,014 downwards.
ACAACCAGTGCCGATGCTGTGCGAGTTCCGCACCGAAGCCGGGCCCGCCCCGGAAGTCGCCGGGGGGACGGTACGGCAGCCCTTCGGAGTCGCCCGTCAGCCAGCCGCACTTTGGGACGGAGCGGGCTGTCCAGGGTGAGCGGAGCCCATCGCGCAGCGACGCCGCAGACGCCCTTGACTGCCCGAGTCGGCCCGTCTCACCGACCGGTCCGGCGCTTCGGCCCGGTCCTCGCCCAGTTCTACGGGCAGCACGAGACGGGCATCGTCAGCGTTCTCGACACCGGCGACCACGACCCGGCCCGCCCGCACCTGCTGCCCTCGGTCGGCCGGATCGGCGCTCTGTGTGGCTGGGCGTCAGTGTGGGAGTGCCTGGTAGAGGCCGCGGCCGGTGCGCTGTGCCTGGGATGCTTTCACGGCCCGTTCGAGGCTGGTGCGTACGGCGTTGACGTTGGCGGGGGTGGTCTCGCGGCCCAGGGCCTGGGTGACCTGTGCGGCCCGGACTGGTTCCTTCACCTCGGCCAGGTACGCCAGGACACCGGTGGTCAGCCCGGGGGTGCGCCTGCGCGCCGGGGCCGGCTCGGATGCGGCGGTCGTGGCCTTCGTCGTGGCGGCGCTCCCGCGTGCCTTCGTCGGGGCCGTCCTCCCTGAGACCTTGCGGCGTGCCGTAGTCCGCGGCTCGGCCGGGGAAGCGGGCTTCCCGCGGACGGCGGCTGACCTGCGCCCGGATGCTGCCGCTGCGCCCGCGGTGGCCTGCTCGCTGTCCGGCTCCGCCGCCGATGCCGCCGATGCCGCCGATGGCGGGGCTTGGCTGGCCGTCTCCTTGGGCAGTGGGGCAGCGGAGAGCGACTGCAGGGCGCGCAGGGCGTCCCGTGCTGCTTCCAGCCGACCGGTGACGGCGGCCAGTTCCACTTCCAGCCTCTGCTGGTGCCGCTCGAGTTCGGGAAGCTCGGCACGCAGGGCGGCGATGGTGGACGTCACGCTGAGATGGGTGTCCGCATTGTGTGCCAAGGGTGATCCTCAAGATGGTCCTGACGCGGACAGCCGCGCGAGTGGTGGTCAAACTGTACGGCGACACAGGCGGGTTAGGGTCTGTGAAGCCCGAACGCACTCCCCCGGGGGCGCTGTCACGTTGATGTGCGCGTGTCCGGCTGAGAGTGCGCCGGGCGCGGTGAGATGCCTGGGTCAGGCCGCGATCGCCAGGCCGATGCTCTCGGTGATGTGATTCCAGATGGTGCACCGGAGGGCCATCTCGACCAGACTGTCGGGGTACTCGCAGGTCTTCTGCCTTCCCACGACATGAATCGTAGCGTTGAACCGCGGACGTAGTCCCTGGCCCGGCTGGACTGGACGCGGGCGAGGATGTCGCCGGCCTGGTTGCCGAGCGCGAGGACCTGGACAAGGCCGCGGCCCTCCCGGCCCGCAGACCCGAAGCCCTCGCCCGCCCCAGGGCTGGCAGCCCGCCCACGGCCTCTCCGCCTACCGCCCCCCGACACCCCGGCCGGAGAAAGGGACGCCCCCGAGCTGTGGTCTCGCGCGCCGATGGAGGCCGCCCCGTGCCGGTCAGTCAAGTCGGCAGCTCTGGGTGGCATGCCAGCCCTCAGCGGGAGCCGGCCACCTACCTGACGGCCGTCCGGTCGCCTGGGGCACGCCTCGAGGAGAGTTTTCGCCACCAGAGCGATCGCCACCGTGATCAAAATCCCTAGAAGGGTCTTCTGGCGCCCTGTTGACCGATCGACAAGCCCGACGTACCGGCCACATCCGGAAAGGCGCCTCAAGGGGCCTTTCCGTTGGCCAGTTTTCCGCCATGAACATGTAATTCCTGGCCGGCCGGTCCAGGAAACGGTCAAACTGGAGACGTTCACTTCCGCGCCGGCCCGCCCCCAGCGACGTCCGACACGCCCACGAAACCAGCTGGTCAACCCTCCACGACGCCTACGGCGCGGCAGATGCAATACCCGGGCTACTGGACGGTGACGGAGGTTGCACGGATCTACTTGTCGCTTCATGGCAGCTTCGGGAGCTCAGGGCCTTGACGCGGGCCGAGCTGTCAGTGGCAGGGGCCGTGTGAAGGGCCCCTGCCCGGACCTACGGGGCGGAAGGTCCGGGCAGGGGCTGTCCTGTGGGCTCAGGGGGTAATCAGTCCGCCGTGGGCGGTAGCGGGCTGGAAGTTGGGGCTTCCGGGGTAGGTGGCGGTGTAGCCGCCGTTGAGGATGATCAGCGGCAGGGCGAGGAGGGCGTTGCACGTCGCAACACCGTTGGTGTCGGTGGTGGAGGTGCACAGTGGCGTGCTGCCGGTGGTGAAGGTGATGGGCTGGCCGGGGATGGGCTGGCCGGTGTCGAGGTCGGTCAGCATCGCGGTCAGGATCCCCGCGTGGGGTTGGGGCGGGAAGAGCTGGGCGAGCGCGGGGCTGGCGGTCAGCTGGGTCCGGTCACGGGTGTAGGTGAACGGGATGCTGACGCTGCCGCCGGGGGTGGTGACGGTGACCGTGACGGTTCCGGCCGCGTGCGGCGGCAGGGTTGCGGTGATCTCGTTGTCGGAGACCACCGTGAACGGCACGGGGTTGCCGTTCACGGTGACGCTGGTGGCGCCGGTCAGGGCGGTGCCGCTGATGGCGACCTGCGTGCTCTTTCCGGACGGGCCGCTGGTGGGGAAGATGCCGGTGACGGTCGGGGCCGGGGTGGCGTAGGTGTAGTTGCCGGCGCTGGTGGCGGTGCCGCCCGGCGTGGTGACCGAGACCGGGCCGCTGGTCGGGGCGTGCGGGGCGGTGGTGGCAACGATGGTGGTGTCGTTGAGCACCTGGAAGGTCGTAGCGGGGACCCCGGCGATGCTGACCGCGGTGGCGCCGGTCAAGCCGGTGCCGGTGACGGTGACCTGGGTGCCGCCCACCGTGCTGCCGGAGGTCGGGGTGAAGTTGGTGATGGTAGGAGCCGGGGTGACGTAGGTGTAGGTCGCAGGCCCTGCGGCGGTGCCGCCGGGGGTGGTGACGGAGACCGTGCCGATGCCGGGCGCATGCGGTGCGGTGACGGCCGAGATGTGGCTGTCGTCGATGACCTGGAACTGGGTCACCGGGGTTCCCGCGATGCTGACCGCGGTCGCGCCGGTGAAGTTGGTGCCCGTGATCGTGACCAGGGTGCCGCCGGAGGTGGAGCCGGAGACCGGGACGATGCTGGTGATTGTGGGCGGCGGAACGACGTAGGTGAAACTGCCGCCGGTCCCGCTGCCCAGCGAGGTGGTCACGGTCGCGTGCACGGTGCCCGCGGCGTGCGGGGGCGTGGTGCCGGTGATGTGGCTGTCGTCCACGACCGTGAACCCCACCACCGGGGTGGCGTTCAAGGTCACCGCGGTGGCGCCGGTGAAGCCGCTGCCGGTGATGGTGATCGGGGTGCCGCCGAGGGTGGAGCCGGACAACGGGCTGATCGACGTGACGATCGGGCGGACCTGCAGGACGCTGACGGTGCCGGGAGGGTTGCCGTCGTTGTTGTCGGTGACGTAGGCGAAGTTGCCGTCGGGAGTGAGCGCGACCCGCGAGGGGTGGTGCCCGACCGCGAGGGAGGTGATGAGCGAGTTGCCGGCGGTGTCGATCACGCTGAGGGTGTCCGCGCCGAAGTTGACCACGTAGGCGCGGGTGCCGTCGGGGCTGACCGCCACACCGGCCGGCAGGGACAGGCCCCCGACGGTGGTGATCTGGGTGGGCGGCGTGACCGTGGCGTCCAGCACGGTCAGCGAACCGCCGCCGTTGTTGGCCACATACGCCACCGTGCCCGCCGGGTTGAACGCCACCCCGATCGGCCCGGCCCCCACCGTGCCCGCGGTGGTGGTGCCGAGCACGACGCCGTTGGGGTCGAGCACCGTCACGTTGTTGCTGCCCGTGTTGGTGACGTAGACCTGGGCGCCGTTGGGGTTGACCGCCACGCCGTTGGGTTGGGTGCCCACGGCCGGAGTGGCGATGACGTTCGGCATCGCGGTGGTGAGGTCGATCACGGTGACGGTGCTGCCGCCGTGGTTGGCGACGTACGCGCGCGTGCCCGCGGGGTTGACCGCCACCTCGAAGGGACTGTTGAAGGACGGGTCGCTGAAGGTGCTGACCGTGCTGGTGGCGGTGTCGATGAACGCGAGCGTGTTGTTGCCGTTGTTGGTGACCAGCGCCTTCGCACCGTTTGGTGTGATGGCCACGCCGAGCGGCCCGTTCAGTCCGGTGATGCCGGTGACGGCGAGTGTCGCGGTGTCGATCACGCTCACGGTGTTGTCGCTGTTGTTGGCGACGTAGGCCTGCGTGCCTGCCGGGTTGATCGCCACACCGATCGGCCCCAGTCCCACCGTGACCGTCGGATCCCCCACGGCTGCGGCCCGCAAGGCGGGCGCGCCGGTCGCAGTGGGCATCCCGAGCTGGTGCGTTCCTTGTCCCGCTGCCGCCATCGCTGCCTGTATCAGCCGCGACAGGGTCAGCGGATCGAGAGTCGTGTCCATGACGTCCCCATCGATGAAGGGGGGACCGTCAACCACCCCAGGCCTCTTGCCTGACGACACGCAAGGGCAGGGAAGCTGAAATCACCTCACCAGGGCACCCCGAGGCAGCCGAGCCCGCGAAGTCCCATCCATCCGGCAGGCTACCCCCCGGCAAGGGATGGGCGGCCCACCAGGTATCGATCCCAGTAACGCACCATCCGCCGCACATGCCAAGACCGCACATCCGCATCTCACCCGAACGGCCGAGCGCATAACCGCGGCCCCAAGGACGCCGATTCGCCCCGGCCGGCTCAGGCGGCCAGTCGCAGATGCCCGTCCGCCAGGTGATCGCGCGGTGCGAGGTGCCGAATTCGCCAGCAGCTCATTGAACTTGATGACCTGTTCCTGGTCCTCCGGGTCGTTGTCGGCGAGCGGGTCGGAGGCGAGCATCAGCCAGGTTCTGAACTCGTGGAATGCTTCAGTCTTGTTCGTCATGGACTGGATCGAATCGCGCAACTTCGGCTCCGGCAGATACCGAAGCAGCACGATCGTCCTGATCACGCGCGCAGCTCGCGCTATGCCTGGTAGATCTATCTGTTTGCGCTTGGACTCGTTGCCCGGTCTCCGCAGCAGCGCGGCCGAGGAGAGCCGGCCCTCGCGGATCGAGGGGACCACGCGCACGAGGTCCGGCGCTTGTCGGCGTAGGCCGGGCACTCCAGGCGGTCGGGGTCAGCCGGTTCACCGACTTGGTGGGGTGCGCTTGACACTCCAGCAGGACTTCGACGCTCTTCCTGAGGGCGGGGAGTGGCCGTGGCGCAGGGCGTCTGCCGCCGCCTGCCTCGGCAAGCCTCGTGTTCGTCACCGCGTCACAGCGATCGGACCGGTGGAGCGGCTGCGGGGGTCTGGTCGATCCCCGGCGGCGGTGCGGAAGCGCCAACTTCGTGAGCGTGGTGCTGATCGCTGCGTCGGCGGTGCCGGCCGGTGCCCGATCATGTATGGCGATCGGGCAATGGGCCAGGTCCGCGCCGCAGCATATGTTGGCCCGTCTCCGCGCACGGGCCGTCGGAGTTCCGGGGGCGAATCGCCTGGCCACCCCCATGGCCCTGGCTGCCCGCGCAGCTCCTTGCCGGGCCTGTCCTGCCGGGCTCGGGTGTTGTTGAGCCAGGTGCCCGGCGAAGCCCCTCAGCGGTGGTGTGGGTGCCGAGGGGCCTTCGCGCTCGAAGGGGGCCGCCAGGCGGCCAGGCCCTGCCGGCCGCGGCCACCGGCTCCGAGTGGAGTGGGCCGGTCCCGAGCTGCCGTCGACCGGGGCGCTTCGGGTACGGCCGGGGATCAACCCGAGCAGCCGGCCACTGCGGTCGGGCTACCGAGGCAGTTGGTGGGACTGTTGCCGTTGACCCGGCTTCTGATGAGGGTCACGGAACTGCCGTTGTTGTAGATGCCGCCCGGGGCAATGGCGGACTGGTTGTTGTTGATGTTGCTGCGGTCGACCGTGACCGTCACATTGCCGAAGGTCGCGAGCCCGCCGCCGCCGGTCCCGGCCTGGTTCTCATTGAGGTTGCTGTCGTCGATGCGCAGCGTGCCGTCGTTGGCGAGGCCACCCCCCAGTTGGTCAGCGGAGTTGTCGATGATTCGGCTGCGGCTGATGGTCATGTCGCCGTCGTTGGCCACGCCGCCGCCGTTGTGCACTGCGTGATTGCCGGTGATCATGCTGTCGGTGATCGCGGTCGTGGTGCCGGCGACAGCGCCGATGCCGCCGGAGAAGTTGCCGCGGTTGTCGCGGATCCGGCTGTCGGTGACGGTGAGCGTCCCGAAGTTGGCGATGCCTCCGCCGAAGTCCCCGTCGGCGTCGCCGTTGCTGATGGTGGCCTCACAGAGGCGGAGGGACTTCCTGACCGTGAGGATGCGGAAGGGCTGTGCGGCGGTGCGCGTGATCGTGCTGTGGCGTGCGTGGATGGTCAGGTCGGCAAGGATGTCCGGCAACGGGCTGGTCAGGTTGTAGGTGCATCCGGGTGCGAGATCGAGGACCACCGGCCCGGTCGCCATGTTGGCGGCCGTGATTGCGGCGGCCAGATCGGTGGTGTCGCAGGGGACGAAGGTCTGTGCGTGGGCCGCGGCAGGGGCGACGAACGCCCCGGTGGTGGAGACGAGACCGACGCAGAGCGTCTTGGCCAGGTTCACGAACGACTTGCGCATGATTGGGGTGTTCTCCTTGAGAGAGGTCATGGAAGGGGCTCTGCGTTGTCCGGCGGATGGCAGCCGGTAGGAGCGGATGAGGGGTTCTCCCGAACGCTCCTCGGAGTCGGCCGCACTTCGGGGTCGACCTCGCCTGTCGGAGAACCGACCTGACACGGAACAACCTCGAAGACCGTCGTGAGCCCCACGATGCCGATGGCAGCTGTGTGACGGGGTGCCGAGTCGGCGGGCCGAGGACGGAGGGACCGTCGGGCACCATCGGCCTACTAGTACGGATAGTGATCATGCTTTGCTGCCTGCCGAGCCGTCGGTAGCTCCTGCCGGGGTCGAACGATCCCTAACAAAGCAGGTTTGTCCGGTACCGGACGGTGTTCAGTTTGGGCGGCCGGTCGCACTGTTGTCATGCCGGGCCGTGCAGACGGGTGACGCACGGTTACCAGGTCACGCGTCGGCGTGATCCCGTGCCGAGTGCTCTGGTTGGTTTCGGCTTCGGTCGTGGTGCGCGGTCCGGGCACCCTGGCCCAAGTGAGGTGGAGGCGAGATGTCGAGGTTCACTTCCCCCTACGGGCGAACGTGGGACCAGAACAACGGAGTCAGTCCGGGCGATGAGTGCCCACCGGATCGGGCGGGTCAACGCCGGGGTGAGCCGGGGGTAGGCGTCCGGGGCGCCGGCCAGTGGCCGGTACGGCTTCATCTTGTTGATCCGCGTGATGCCGAACCCGGTTTCCGACTGGCCATGCGAATCGTGTAGTTGGCCTCGTCGTCCATGGTGGTGCCGTGCCGCATCGTGCCCTCTACCGTCGCGGCGACCTCGGAGGCGGTGCAGTTGATCAGCTGGGAGCGGATGGCCAGGGACTTCTGCTCGCGCAACTCGTCTACGAAGACGGCGGACGGCGTCGTCCTGCGGCTCCGGCCGGCCGGGGGCCTTGGCGTACACCGCCCGCAGCCACGGCTCGCGGGCGGCCGGGAGGCGGGCTGGGGTACGCAGGAGCAGCGCCCTGATCGCGCGGAAGCCGGACGGCGGGCGCGGCGGCAGCGGATCGTCTGTACTGGACGCCCATTGGCAGCCCGCCCGTCGCCGCAACGAGGGCACCGTCCCTCGGGAAGGCCAGGTACGCCCACACCTCGGCGTCCAGCGGCACGGCCACGGACGGGTCGGCGGGCTGCCACACACTTCAACCCGTCAACGGGTGCCGCGGGGCGAGGACGGGGCCGCGTCGAGGGCGGGCAGTCCGGGGCCGGTCAGGGCTGGACCCAGCGCTGGCGTCGTGGAACGGGGATCTCTGGAAAAGCAATGTGGCCCCGGCCGGGTCGCCGGGGCCACATGTTGTCCGCGGACAACATCGGGTGCCACGCGTGAGGACGAGCAGACGGACCTAGACGTGGGAGTTCAGCACCTCGACCAGAGCGAGGAACCCGTCGGAGTCCAGCCCAGCGCGAAGCGTCGCGGCTTGCTCATCGACGGTCGCTCCGAGCGCCTGTACGAGCTGGCGTGCCGTGGGAGCGGGCGTCGGGTCCGGGGCAGGCGTCTGCCTGGGCAGCGGGGCCTGCTGGGTCTCGGCAGCGCGATCGACTGGCTTCTGCCGAACCGGCACGGGTGCGCCCGCATCCTCGTCCCGCGGGACTGCGGGCTGTCCTGTGTTGTCCGCGGACAACATCTCCGGCTCCGAAGCGGCGACCGCGGCCGGGGCTACTCCCCTGCCCGGCTCGGTCTCGTGCGCCGTGTTGTCCGCGGACAACACGGCCTGCGGTGGCTCGGCAACGGCTGGCCGCGCGGCCGGGGCGGGGATGTTGTCCGCGGACAACATCTTGAGTGCGTCCCGCTGGGCGATGCGCTTGGCGCGCTCTTCCTCCTTGAGCTGCTCTTCGAGGGCGAGGAGACCGTCGGTTGTCAGCGACCTGTCGTCCTTGTAGGCGCGGGCCAGGCGCCGGCCGTAGCGCTCGGCCATCTCACCGCTGGCCAGCCGGTCCTGAATCGCCGAGGGGAGGGTCAGGAGCAGGATCTGGTTGCCCACCCAGGAGCGGTCCCGGCCACGACGGCGGGCGACCTCGGCAGCGTTGCCATCGCAAGCCTTCAGGAGCTGCTCCAGGCCCATGGCCCGCTCAATGATGTTGAAGTCCTCACGGTCCTCGTTCTCGGCCATGAGGTAGTCCATGAAGTCGGCCGGGCTGGTCGCCAGGTCGTCGCGGACCACGAAGTCGAGAACCTCCAGCCCCACCTGCGCGGCGGAGCGGTGACGGCGCTCGCCGTTGAGGAGGACGTACTCGGCTTCCTCGTTGATGAGGCGGACGTGGTTGGGCCACAGCGCAAGGTAGGCGGCGCGGGTGACCGCGACACACGCCGTGGTCTGCTTCTTCGCCAGACTCTGCCCCAGAGCCTCGCGCTGCTCCTCCGTGCCGTAGTAGCGGCGGGGGTTCATGGGGCACAGCGCGACCCGGTTCAGGGGGAGGCGCTGGATCTCGTAGTCCGGAATCGCTCCTTCGGCCTGGGCCTTGGCCCGGCCCCGCTCGCTGCGCGGCGTGCGGCTGATGGCCCCGAAGGCGCCCCCGGTTCCGAGTCGGTCGGCTGCCTTCACTTGGCGATCCTCCTCGCGATGTCGCGCATGACGTCGGCCTGGTCGCTGTCGGGCGCGTGAACGAGCAGCGGCGTCTTCATCCGCACGGCCTCGCGCTGGTCCTTCAGGTCGTTCACGACAGCGATCACCTCGGGGTGGCCGAGGCTCTTCCAGGAGTCGAGCGAGGAGGTCACGACGTAGCCCTTGCGGACGTCGTAGAGGTTGACGACGAAGCCCAGGTCATGGACGTTGATGTCGAGGTCGTCGCAGAGGGAGTCGATCTGCTCGCGCAGGAGGGTGTAGGCGTCGGCGGAGGAGTCTTCGGCCTGAACCGGAATCACGATGCCGGAGCTGCCCTCGGGCTCGCCCTCGCGGGTCCGTACGTAGTAGATCGCGTTGTCCATCGCGTACCCGAGGCTCGGGGGGCAGTCGACGATCACGAAGTCGAACTCGCGCTCGATGGCGCCGAGAGCCTTTTCAAGGGCGGTCTCCTTGACGCGGATGTCACGGGAGGAGACGAGCTTGGCGTCGAGCAGGAAGCCGTCGGTGCAGGCCGGCAGGAGGTGCAGACGGTCGCCGAACGTCTCCCCCGGGATTCCGATGAGCAGCTCGCGCAGGTCCGCCTGCCGTTCGCCGCACATGTTCTTGACAAGGCTGTCGCCCTTGATCGGGAGGTGGTCGTGGCCGAACTGCTTGGTGAGGTGGCCCTGGGGGTCGAAGTCGACCAGGCACACCCGGTAGCCCATCTCCGCGAGGGCCTGGCCGACACCGGCGGACATGGCAGTCTTGCCGACCCCGCCCTTCTGGTTGCCGAACGCCACGCGTCGGGCTCCGGTCTGCGGCCGGCTGCGGTGGGGAAGCGGGTTCGCGTCCAGCCAAAGCCGGATCGCCTGGGCGAGGCCCTGGTTGAAGTTGAGCCTGCGGTCCGAACAGTCGGCGCGGAAGGCCTTGTACAGCGCTGAGGGGACGTAGGTGGAGAACGAGTCCGACCGGGCGGTGTCGATCACGTCGAGCGGGTGGTCGGCCTCCCGCCATGCCTGGATGCCCTGGGTGACGGCGTCCTGGATCGAGATGTTGACGGTCGCGGCGCGGATCTTCAGCTCCCGCCGCAACTGCTGGGGGAGTTTGGTAACTACCTTGTCCCGGTCATCGGGCATGGCTGGTGCGGTCATGAGGGGAGTTTACTAACCGCTGGCCCGATGTCAGTACACGCGACACGGAGCAATTCAGACTTTCCATCCATATCCCCCGGCTATGCCAGCCTGTCGGCGGATGTTGTCCGCGGACAACATCTCCAGCACGCCGGGGCAGCCCGCGAGGACAGACGTTCCATCTCGTGTTGTCCGCGGACAACACGGTGGCGCTGGCTCGGGTCCGGGAAGTCCACGGTCCACGGCCTCATGGAGATCCAGGCGAGCCCGAACGACAGAACCCCGGGCAGGAGCTGCCGATGTTGTCCGCGGACAACATCGGGCTGCCCAAAGCCTCACCGGACGACAGGCCAGCGACCACGATCCGGCTCCAGCATCGACGACCCAATACGGCTGTCCTGTCCGGGTGAAGTCGTCAGGTAGCAACGCGCTGACCAGGTGCGGGACGACTTCACCCGGACGGTCAGGCGTGGGTGTCCGGGTGAATCTGGTCCTCAACGTCCGGCTGAAGGTGGCCTCCGGGCTGGTGATCCTGTCGCGCAATGGTGCCTGGGAAGGCCCGCGTATGGACTGTCGGTCGCCACGAGCCAGGACAGTTGGCAAACGTGTACCACCCACTGGTCGTAGCCCTGGGATCCGTTGCAGCGGAACTGGGTCTCCAGGTCGATGTGCCGGAACACCGCCTCGGACTCGTGTGCGTGGTGGGTCAGTTCGTCGAGGGTGCTGCCTTCGGTGGGGCGCACGATCTGACGCTCGTCCAGGAACAGGACCAGGACGCCGACCCGGTCGAGGAGAGTGTTGACGGCCAGTCGCTCCAGGGCGTCCTGCGAGGGCCGGTGACCGCCGACGAGGAAGCGATCGACGGTGTCTCGGCGCAGGCGCCAGGCCGCCGCAGCCGAGCCGGTCCGCGAGCACGTGCACGGGCGCGCCGTCCGCAAGGTCGGCGCGACCCAGCAGGGGGGAACTCCCCACTCGGCGTGCCCGGAGGTGTCATCCCGCGCAGCCTCCCCTGATCAGTTCCCCCGCCCAGGACGGCCTGAGGCTTCGATACGGCACTGCCGCCTCTCCCCGGGCGGGGCCCGAAGGGCAATGACACGTAGATCGGTTTATCAGACCACCCTGACAGTGTCGATCCCGATCAGAAGCGGAACCCACACAAGTACCCAGGGCTCAGTCGCTTGAGTCGCTGATCGCCGGCTGCTCCGAGGCCAGGGGCTCCCAGCCGACCAAGCGCGGGCCTGTGTCAGAGGAGGTGGTTAGGGTGCGCCGTCGGGACTCGCCCGTCATGGTCGTGGCGACGAGGCGATTCACGTGCTGCGGACCCTCGCCGATGTTCCCGGTGACACGGAGGACTGGATCGTCAACACGCTGTGCACCCTGTACGCAGACCAAAGGACGCCGCCAGGACGGGCTGGCCTACCCCGACGCTCTCAAGCCCTGCCGTGGCAAGGAGGCATGGGAGCTCTTCTGGACACGGCGGTCGCTTACGGCCGCCAGCGACCGGGCGATGAAGCGGTCGCACAGGTACGGGTTCACCCTGAGGACGGCACCTGGTAGGCGGCACCGCACGTTGCCAGGCTGCTGGCCGGCGCCGGTCGCACCGAGGAGGCCGTTGCGGTTCTCGAACCGCACGCCCCCGCCAACAGCCACGACCTGGCTCGGCATCTCATCGACCTCGGTCGGGTCAAGGACGCCGTGGAGGTTCTCCAGCGGTACGACAGGCCCAGGCCAGCCGAGACCCTGTGGGCCGACGAGCCTCCGTTCTGACATTGCCCAGTCCTACGGGGAGCGGAGCTACCGAAGCGACTCAAGCGACCGAGACCAGGACTTGCCAGCAGACCTGACACGCCCGACACGCCGAGGTCCAGCGCCCGAGAGACTCAGTCGCTTTCAGTCGCTGAGCTTCAGTCGCTGGATAAAACCGCAGGTCAGCGGCCATACACTCGTCCCATCAGCGACTCAAGCGACTCAAGGTTGGGTATATGAAGACATTCCCGTGTGCGTGTGCGCGTTATAGACCCGGGCTTCAGTCGCTTCAGTCGCTGTTTGCTGGGTTTTTTGGCTCTGACCTGCGAAAACGCCGGTGGACCGAAAACAGCGACCGAAGCGACTCGGTCGCTCCCCCAGGACTCGGTCGCTGAGATTGCCCGCAAACTCGGCCAGTTCGGGACCGTATGTCCTCGCTCGGCTAGTCTGTGTGAGCTATCTTCTGGACTTCGGTCGCTTCAGTCGCTGCTTAGGCACCCGCCAGTGCTCTGACCTGGCTTTTTGCCCTCAGCGACTGAACGAGCGACTCAAAATCGGGCAGCTACCGAGCGACCGAAGAAGCTGAAGCAGCTACCGAACCAAGGGGAAGGGACCAGGGTGACGGCGCCGAAGGCCGTGGGGAGCGACCGAGCGGAGCGTCAGCCGGACGCGCTGACCGTCGCGCGCTGGTGTGCGGCTCAGGGTTGGCCCGTCCATCCGCTGGCGCCTGGGCGCAAGACCCCGCCCGCGAACTGCCAGGCCTGCCAGGCCTCACCGCACTCCCCCGCCGAGTGCGCCTGCCCCCGCGTCGGTCGCTGGTGCCACGGCTTCCACGCCGCCACCGTCGACCAGGACGTCCTGTCGGCCTGGTGGCACGTCAACCCCGGCTTCGGCGCCGGCGTGGCCTGCGGCCCCGCGGGCCTGGTCGTCATCGACGTCGACAGCCACCCGGGCGCCGTCCCCTCCCGGGACCGGATCCTGCCCGGCATCCCGATCCACGAGCACGTCAATCTCGAAGGCCTGGAGAACGGTTACCACACCCTTGCCCTGCTCGCGGCCCTGCGCAAGGCCCCCGACCCGGCTGAGGACACCGGGACCCTGCGGGTGCGGACCCCCTCCGGGGGCATGCACATCTGGTACCGCGACCACGCCCACCACCGGTTCGCCTGCTCCGCCGGCTCCTCCACCGGACGGGCCCTCGCCTGGCAGGTCGACGTCCGAGCCCACGGGGGCTACATCGTCGTTCCCGGCACCACCACCGCCAACGGCACCTACACCCCCCTGCCCGGCGCCACGATCCCCGCCCCGCTCCCCCAGTGGCTCGCCGGGGAACTCATCCGCACCGGCCACCTCAAGGACCGCCCCGGCCAGCAGCCCAGCACCCCCCAGTCGGCCGTCCCCGACCGCGCCCGCCAGGCCGTCGTCGCGGCGGGCGGAGGGAAGCGGGGCGCCGAGCGGGCCCTCGACACGGTTCTGCAGGACGTCACCGACTGCGCCACCACCCCTGAGGGCGCTGGCTTCACGGGCAAGCTCAACCGCGCCGCCTACACCGTCGGCGGCCTCGTCTCCGCCGGACACCTCACGCACGCCGCCGCCGAACAACTGCTCACCGACGCCGCCCGCACCGCCCGTCCCTCCCAGGACCGGCACAGTTCCGCCGTCATCCGCTCCGGTCTCGCCGCCGGAGCCCGGCAGCCCCTGCACGTAGGGAAGGCCCGCGGATGAACGACAGCACCCGCAAGAGGACGGTCTTCGACCCCGTGGCCGCTGCCCAGCAGATCCTGGAGTACCCGCCGGTTCCCGGCCCCTCACAGGCCCCCTGGCACGGCACCGCCGTCCAGGAGAGCCTCCTCGAGTCCCCCGCCCCCGTCGCGGCCCCGCATGTCCCGCAGGCGCCCGTCCAGCCCCTTCCGACGGCCCAGGTCCCCCAGCCTGCCCAGGCCCAGGCGGGCCCGCAGGCGAGCCCCAACGGCCTGCTGCCCGACTCCCTGTCAGACCGCGGCAACGCCAAACTCTTCGTCCACCTCTACGGACGCGACTACCGCCACGTCCCCGGCATCGGCTGGTACCGCTGGGCCACCCACCGCTGGCAGCTCGACGAGGACGACACCGTCCTGTGGGCCGCCGGCGAGATGGCCGAGAGCATCGCCACCCACGACCCCCGCGGCCTCTACACCAACACCGACCTGCGCCGGCACCGCCGCCGCGCCCTGTCCACCTCGGGCATGAACGCCATGCTCGCCCAGGCCAAATCCGCCCCCGGCATGGTCCTCAACGCCGCCCTCCTGGACGCCGACGCCTACGCCCTGTGCACCCCCGGCGGCGTCGTCGACCTGCGCACCGGCGCCATCGTCCCGCCGGACCCCAAAGTCCACCACCACTCCCGCTCCACCACCCTGGCCCCCGCCCGGATGCCCACCCCGCGCTGGGACCGCTTCCTCACCGACACCTTCGGCGACGACAGGGAAGGCCGCCAGACCCGCGACTTCCTCCACCTGCTGCTCGGCTACTCGATCAGCGGCGACGTCGGCGCCCAGGTCATGCCCTTCCTCTACGGGCAGGGCAAGAACGGCAAGTCCGTCCTGCTGGACGTCATGATCCAGCTGCTCGGCGACTACGCCGACGCGGCCCCGCCCGGCTTCCTGATGGCCAAGACCTTCGACGGCCACCCCACCGACCTCGCCGAACTCCACGGGCGCCGCATCATCGTCTGCTCGGAGCTCAAGCCCGGCGACCGCTTCGACGAGGCCCGGGTCAAGCTGCTGACCGGCGGCGACAAGATCAAGGCCCGCCGGATGCGCCAGGACTTCTTCTCCTTCGAGCCCACCCACAAGCTCTGGCTGCTCGGTAACCACCGCCCCGAGGTCGGCACCGGCGGTTTCGCCTTCTGGCGGCGCATGCGCCTGATCCCGTTCGAACGGGTCGTCCCCGAGGAACGCAAGATCGACAACCTGGCCCACGTCCTCGTCGCCGAGGAGGGCCCGGGTATCCTCGCCTGGCTCATCAACGGTGCCCGTCGCTACTTCGCCGGTGAGAAGGACCTGGCCGGCCCCCAGGCCGTCCAGACCGCCACCACCGCGTACGCCGAGACGGAGGACCACGTCGGCCGCTTCCTCAAGGAGGCCTGCATCACCGGCGAGGGCACGCGCGCCGAGCAGTCCCAGCTTTTCGGCGCCTACACCCGTTGGTGCGGCTTCGAAGGGGCCAATCCCGTATCCGGTCGCGCGTTCGCCGCACGAGTTCGCGAGACACTGGGTATGACCTCTCCCAAGGAGATGGTCCTGTCCAACAGCCGCAAGTACTACCCGGGCATCGGCCTGATCACCGACGACACAGAGGAGCAGAACGCGTGAGCGCGCTGATCGACCCGGCCGAGCTCGCCCACGAAACCGACCTCGTCTGGCTTGAGGACACCAGCGACCTCGACTACGTCCGCCAGTCGCTCGACCGCCTCACCACCCGGCGCGGCCGCCCGGCCTACCACCGCGACGGCCGCATGGTCGGCTACGCGATCCTCGGCCCCGACGCCAAGTCCTCCCGAGCCTCCGGCACCTTCCGCCGCCGCGTCTTCTGGCTGCTCCCCCACGACCGCGATCAGGACCCGCAGGGCCTCTACACCACCGGCGCCCCCTCGGAGGCCGTGGACCCGCGCACCGTCGCCCCGGGCGTCAAGGGCTACAAGACCGAGCGCTCCGAGGGCGGCCCGGCCTCGCCGGCCATGCTCGAGCTGGGGATAACGCTGCCGAAGGCCTGATGGCTTCCGAACTCGACGGTGGGGTGCGCCACGGGCCGCCCCCCACCGCTGTCCGGCCCGGAACCTACCTGCCCTCTCGGCGTAGTTCCTCCTGGCCCGCCAGGAGGAACTACAGTCTCCACACAGGGCTCCCCCTGGCTGCGTGTTGGATCCTCTGCGAGGCGGCGCAGACCGCCAAACGGCACCCGCTGTTCGCCCCCGGCTACCAGCAGATGGCCCACCGCCGGGGCAAGAAGATCGCCACCACGGCTGTCGCCCGCAAATTCCTCACCCGCGCCTACCACGTCCTGCGGACCCCCGTCGCAGGTCAGGGCCTGTGCGATCCTCGCGGTCCGCGGGCAGCGGCCAAGGCGCCTGTGCGCGCGGTCGTCACTTTGCGTATTCACCTGAATGGGTGCGGCCGGTTGGCCGCATCCGGGGCGTCTTGCTGTGCTGGGCGAGCGTGTCCGATGAATGCGTCCGTCAAGGAGGTTGAGATGACCGCCTACCCGATACGCGCTCTGGTCACCGGTGCGTTGGCCGCGAGCGTCGCCATGTGTGCCGTCTCCGCCGCGTCTGCCGCACCGGTTGTCGACGGCTCGGCTGCCAGGACCGCGATCCCGGCTCTGCAGCATCAAACGCAGACCAACCTCACGCAGTCCATGCAGGGCGAGGCGTTCGCCAACGCCTCCTACACTCTCTTCGCGGCCCAGGCCCAGCGCGAGGGCCGGCCGACGGTGGCCGACCTCTTCCGGAAGACCGCCGGTGTGGAGCTGGGTGAGCACTTCACCCAGGAAGCCGCACTGAGCGGTCTCGTGGGCGGCAATGAGGCCAACCTCACCGACGCCATAACCGGCGAGGGGTACGAGTCCACCACCATGTACCCGACGTTCGCCCGCCAGGCCAAGGCGGCCGGCGACACCGCCGCCGCCGACCTCTTCACCGAGATCGCCAAGGACGAGACAGCCCACCAGGCCGCGTACCAGGCCGCCCTCACCGCGCTCCGCACCGGCAAGGGCGCCATCCCGGCACCACCGGCCGTCAACCCCGTGACGGTACCGGCCGGGAAGCCCAAGGTCACCTCGGCGCAGACCAAGGCCAACCTCGACACCGCCATGCACGGTGAAGCCCTGGCACACGCCAAGTACAGCCTCTACGCCCAGCGCGCCCAGCAGAGCGGCAACCCCGCCCTGGCGCGCCTGTTCACCGCCGTCTCCAACGTGGAACTGCAGGAGCACCTCTCCGGCGAGGCGGCGCTGGCCGGAACGGTCGGCACCACGAGCCAGAACCTGGCCACGGCCATCGCCGGCGAGACCTACGAGTCCCAGACCATGTACCCGACGTTCGCCCAGCAGGCCAAGGCCGCCGGCGACACCGCCGCGGCCACCCTCTTCCAGCACAACGCCACCGACGAGGCCGGCCACGCCCAGGCATTCCAGACCGCCCGCAAGGGCCTGGGCTGACCGGACGGTGCCAGAGAAGTCGGGGGTGGTCGACTCGACCGCCCCCGGCCTTCTTCGTCAGCACATCTCCCGGACGATGCTCGCGTCGGAGCCCTTCGGACCGGGCGGTTGGTCCGCCCGGGGTGAGTCGGCGAAGGTCGTCCGGCCGCCGATGAGGCCACGCACCCAGCCGCCTACCAGCAGGCACTCAACCAACTGCGCCGGCTCCCCGGCCAAGCCGCGAGACCGGCCGGAGGCAAGCCGCAACGGCCGGCCGATTGACACGTCACATGGGCCGACCGCGTTGCCACGGGCGCGACTGTTGCCGCGTCACCGCCTGCCATCGGACTGGTTTGTTGAGAAACGGCCCTGCCAGACCGCCTTCGCACCCGAGTCACCGATCCGGTACACGTCAATGATGCTGTTCGTGGCCGTGGCCGCCTGACCTGGCGGCGGAGCAAGGGAGCGGCAGGCCCGTGCCCGACGACTCCTGTACGACCCGTTCGACCAGCAGACCGACGTCAGGACCGAAGGGGCACCTATGGGTGGTAGAGGGCGTGGGCACGTGTCACGTCGGTAGGCCCGTCCTGGCCGATGTGGAAGAAGTAGTCCACCTGCCATGCCTGCGTGCTGCGGGCCTGCCGGTTGGTCGTGATCACCCACGGCGGGTAGACGCGGAATCCTCGTTTCCCGCCGGAGCCGTTGCGGGAGACGATGTCGCGCCCGCACAGCACCTCGCGCGGGAAAACGAACTGCCCGAAGCCGTTGTCGTCACGGCTGCCGATGACGAAGAGATCCACCCCGTCGGCGGCGTCGAAGGGCCGGATCGGCCCCTCCTCGGACCGCTGCCACACGGTGACGAACTGGCCCACCTTCGTCGGGGTGGTTTTGGCCACGCGGAACCGGACCGAGCGCCCATCGATCTTCATTCCGCAAGCCGCGTATTCGGCGCTCTCCGGTTCGGCCACCGGCAGCGAACAGACGAACCCGCTCGGGTCGTACACCAATGCCTTCGCCGCCCGCAGGTCACCGTGGAACCCCGCCCACGGCTGATTCATCACCATCCCGTCATCCTGCCATCACCACCGCCGACCAGCTCCAGCGCCCGCTGCGCCCCGCAGCGGCGCAGAACAAGGCGATCCGCCAGGCGCTGGGTGATCGCGCGCTGCACGGTCTGGTCGCCTCGGACGGCAACACCGCGGCGCGGCACAAGACGTGGCGGCTGGAGGGTGCGGCCGGGCTGGAGGCGGCCGGGCACGTCCTCTGGCTCCCCCGCACCGAGATGGGCTCCACGGCCCGGGGCGCCGGGGCCTCGGGCGCCCCGCACGCGATGGCGGTGAACGAGACGGTGTGGCGTTCGTGCGCGGCGGCACCGCGCCCGCCCGGGGCGCCGCGAAGTTCACCGCCTACTGTGAGCTGTTCCGCGTCGAGGTCCGCGACAACGGCGAGTCCCGCCGCCGTTTGGCACAGCGGCGAGCGGAGGTAACCGCGGGCCGCATCAGCGGCGACGCGGGCGCTGTCACCCCAACGCCCCGTGCGCGATGTCCCGGACACCGAACTCCAGTGGGAAGTCGATCTACCCCGCGACGAGCACGACGTCTGCACGTCACCGTCCTCGCCGAGGCCCGCGCGTTGCACAACGTCCACGCCGTCCTGCGCCGTCAGGACGGCGACCGCCGCTGGGTCCTCGGGCACACCCTTCTACGTGGGCGACCGGCCGTACGGCGTCCTGCGGCCCCGGCCCCGTCGACTGGGACCTCCTGACGGGACTGGTCTTCGTCCGTAACCGGGACGAGTTCTGTCCCTGGGCCGCACCGCGCCCAACGGCACCCGCATCATCGTCCTCCCCGACGAGGTGCAACTGTCACCGCCCACGGGGACTCGGTGCTGACACTTTCACCGGAACCGACAGTGCCGCCGTCCGGGCCGCCGGGCTCGCGCTGGTGGCCCGGCCCGCCCTGGCTCGGCCTGTTGGGCGGGGTCGCGCTGTCCGGCCGCCAGGCCCGGCGGACGCCCTGCGCGCCGCCGTCGCCTCCGGCGCGGACCCCTTCGCCGAGACCCTCGACAAGCTCGGCACCACGATCGGCACCCTGCTGCACGCCGGCGCCGACGCCGGTCTCCTGCGCCCCGACGTCGACCCCCTCGACGTCGGCTTCAGCCTCGCCGGCGTCGCACCGGTCACCAGCACTCCCGCCCAGCGCGAACGGGCCGGCCGCCTCCTCGACCTGCTCCTCGACGGGCTCCGCTACGGCACGGGCCGATAGCCCTCCCGGCACTGCCCAAGCCTGGCGGCGGGCAGCAGCTCCGGCAGCGCGAGATGCCCGGCCTGCCGCGTGCTCCGGGAAGATGCCGGACTGCACGGTCCAGATCCCGGCGGCGTTGGTGGAGGCCAGCAGCGTCTCCAGCAGCGCGAGGCCAACGCCCAGGCCGTGGGTGTCGGGTGGACGTAGACGGAGTGCTCGACCACCCCGGTGTACGCGCACCGGTCGGAGACCGGCACGACTGCGGACCACCCGAGCACGTGGCCCGCCTCGTTGAGGGCGACCAGGCGGTGCTCGGTGAGCCGGGAGGCGTCGAAGGCCTCCCAGGTCGGTGCGGCTTTTGCCGGGCATGTACGGCGGCTTCGGCATCCGCCTGGAGGAAGCCGCGATCGCGCCCCGCCTCAAGGTGACCAGCCACTGCCGGATGGTCGGTTACTCAGGCTGCACCCACTACATCACCTTAGACAGCGTGTTGGTCGACTCCGGTTGGTAGCCGAACAGGCATTCCGCCCCGAGGTTTCGCCACCTTCATCGACCAGCCCGCCGAGCACGGCCGATGGGCCCTGTGTGGTGGCGGTACGGACGGGCCGGAGGGTCGCAGGTACGGCGCCGCAGCGATATCGAACTCACCGGCCACGGTGATGCGGCAGTGGCAGGGCTCCGGGTTGTGCATCGTGAAGCGGAAGTCTCCGGGCAGGACTCCCGGCCCTTCACCGACGGTGATCCCCGCTCTCCTGTAGCAGGAACCACGCCGTGCGCGCGGGCGTCCACCCCTGCCGGGCGGATTGGGCAGCCAGCGGCAGGCGCACTGCGTAGTGCCGCCGCCTGCGATCCTGCTGCGGCGCTCGCGCGAGAAAACGATCACCGACGCAGGCGACGCCAGCGTGCGCGCGGATTGTCTGCCACGCCCGCAGGAGGAGCCCGCGTGAGGCGGTTCCCGTCTGTGCGGGCAGCTTCCGGTCAGGCCCGGTCGGCCCCGGTAACGGTCGGCGGGTGCTGTCTACGGGCGGCGCGGCGCTCGAGGAAGCGGTGTTCCGGGGGGACGCGGGGCAGGACTAACAGCCCCAGTACGGCGGCGAGCAGGCAGGTGCCGGCGCCGAGCGCGAGTCCGGCGCGGGGGCCCAGATGCTGGGAAACCACGCCGAGGATCGGGCCGCCGATCGGAGTACTGCCAAGGAAGGTGACCGACCACAGGGCCATGACCCGGCCGCGGAATTGGGGGTGGCTGACCAGTTGCAGTGTGGTGTTGCCAGTTGCCAGGAAGACAGTGCTGGCGACGCCGACGAAGGTCAGCGCCGCGAGTGTGGCCGGGATGCCGGGGACGGTGGCGGCCGCCGTCAGCGCGGCACCAAATGCGGCCGCGGCCCCGATCAGGGGGACAACACCCGCCTCTCCGATCGCGGCGACGGCCAGGCCGCCGACCACTGAGCCCAGGCCCATGGCAGAGGTGAGGAAGCCGTAGGTCCGCGCGCCGCCGTGCAGGGCGGTGCGGGCCAGGAGCGGGAGCACGACCTGGAATTCGTAGGCCAGGGTGCCGATCAGGGCCATCATCGCCAGCGGTGCCCACAACCCGGCGGTGTCGCGCACGTAACGCAGCCCGGCGATGAGCTGTCCGGGCCCGCGTTCGACGGCCTGGGTCGTGGTGAGCTGGTCGGTGCGCATCAGGCGCAGGGCCAGCAGGACCGCGAGGAAGCTGACGGCGTTGGCCAGGAAGCACACGCCCACGCCGACCATGGCGATCAGGACGCCGGCCAGTGCGGGACCGATCGCCCGGGCGGTGTTGGTCATGACGCTGTTGAGGCTGACCGCGTTGCGCAGCAGCCCCTGTCCGACGATCTCCGGGACGAAGGTCTGCCGGGCGGGATTGTCCACCGCATTGACCGAGCCGAACGCGACGGCGAGGACCACGACCATCCACAGCCGCACGGCGTGGGTCACCGCCAACAGTCCCAGCAGCAGGGCGAGCGATGCCAGCGTGGTCTGGGTGGCCATCAGCAGGAGACGTTTGTCGGTCCGGTCGGCGATCAGCCCGCCGTACGGGGCGCCCAGCAGGACGGGCAGGAACTGCGCGGCGACCACCAGCCCGAGCACGGTGCCCGATCCAGTCAGTTCGAGTACCAGCCAGGACTGGGCCACGGCCTGCATCCAGGTGCCGACCAGGCTGACCGACTGCCCGGCGAAGTACAGCCGGAAGTTCGGCACCCGCAGAGCAGCGAACACTCACCCATAGTGCCGTGTGCGCTCCGCAACGGCCGTGCACGGGCCGTCCGACACGGCGCGAAGACGGACGGTTACGGATTCTACGGTCGGGGCGGAGGACGGCGGCGAGCTGGCTCTCCGCGACGATCGGCTGCAGAGTCCAGCAGCCGATGGACCGGAACAGCAGCATCCCGGCGATCGCCGGGCCCGGGGCAGGGAGCAGTGCGGACAGTTCGTCCCGGTTCCCGGTTCCCGGGCTGCCGGGCGTCGGCCGCGGAGTCCGGGAGCCAGATCAGCTTTTAGGTGAGCCCGGTCGGGTGGTGGTTGACCGTGGTGACTATGCGTGTTTGTCGTGGGCGTGTCATGGGCGTGAGGATCGCAGCGAGGGGGGCTTCCTCGGCTCCGGTCGACAGGCGCCGAGGAAGCCCCTCAAAGGTTCGATTCGCCTGACAAGAGAGCTGACCGAACACATGGGCAACCCCCAGCTGTCGAGCTGGACGCCGAACTCCCGAGCCGAAGCGATGCCCGAGGCTGGAAGGGTGCCAGCGTCGCCCAGCTCGCCTGCCGGCAGAACCTCTGACCAGCTCGCCAGGAGAAGTCAGCATCGACTCGCCACGTGCGGATCTGAACAGCCATCTCCGGCGTGATCGTCACCAGATCCACAGTGCTGTGTGTCATTCCACCGACCCTAGGGACGTCGCGGAGGGGGTGGCAAGCGGATTGCATTCGCGCCTGCCAGGTGCACGACGTCGAAAACCTCCCAGTCCCCCGGCAGTTGGGAGGTTCGCGTGCTGATCCGACAAGATCCGAAAGATGCCTGCCCTCGTCCTGGCCGGCGTCGGGACGGGTACAAGGGCGACGCAAGATCGTGCCATGATAGTTACTGACTGGTAATCCAGTGATGTCCAGTCAGAGAACCGCGCACCACCGTAAGGAGTCACCCATGCGTCGACGCATGTCCGCCCTCGTCCTGACCGCAGCCCTGGCCGGCGGCGCTCTGGCGACGGTTGCCCAGGTCGCCACCGCCCAGCCCGCGGCCGCCGCCTCGATCACTGTTGACCTCAAGCAGATGCGCCAGCAGGTCTACGAGCTGCGCCAGAAGGCCAACCGGCTGGACCACGAGGGCGAGCGGGACGCGGCGCGCCGGGTCCGTGCCCAGGCCGACGCGCTGCAGCGCCGGATCGACCAGCTGGAGAAGGCCGAGCGCGACACCAGCCACCACATCTGACGGTCGTCGCCTCTGGCGATCGCCGCGTGATCGGCGCCGCCCGCCGGGGCGGGCGGCGCCGTCGTTTCGCCGCCGAGGCCGCGGTGGCCGACCGCGGTGGTGGGCTGTGGCTGCCCAAGGCGTGGAATTCCCGGTGCCAGGGCGGAACCGGCTGCTAGACAGGCGCGCGACCGGATCGTGCTGCGCGCTGCCATCCCCGACGAGATCCCCGCCCTGCTCGCCCTCTGGGCGCGGGCCGCCAAGGGCACCAGCATCACGGACGACGAGGCGGGCGTGGGCGTGTCCAGCCAACCCCCACCCAGATTTTCGGCCCATCAGGGTGGGGCCTCAAGGCCCCCGGACTACTCTGTCTCGTAATCGGTGGTAGCGCTGTGTGGTGATCACTGGAGGAGGGGGCGGTGGCGGAGCAGGGGGAACCCGGCTCGGCCGTGCATCTGCCTCGTGATCTTCTTAGTTCGGGTGTTGACGCCCTCGGTGCGGCCGTTGTGGTACGGGGTGGTGAGTCCGGTGTCGACGGCGGCGTGGTCGAGTTCAAGGCCGTTCGCGAAGGAGTGCAGGTGGGGCAGGTCGACGGCGCGGACTGCCGTGATCCAGTCGGTGAGCTTGGCGTCGTTGCCCTCGGCCGGGGTCAGCAGTTTCGCGAACTCGCGCGTAAGGCAGGGGAGTTCGGTCATCTCGGGGCAGGCATTGGTGAGTTCCCGCAGGAGACGGTGTCCTTGTCGCGCAGGTTCTCGGGGCGGGTGAGGAGGAGGCGGGCGAAGCGCTGTGGGGTGGTGACGGGCTTGTCGCCCTCGGCGCGGCCCTGGGTGATGTAGCGGTAGAGCAGGTTGAGGCTGCCGGCGTATCCCTGTTCCTGGATCTCGCGGAACAGTTGCTTGACGGGGGCGGCCGGTTCGGCGACGCGACGGGCCCGTAGGTGGTCGCGGTAAGGGTCGACGAGCGCGGGCTTGTAACGGGGGTGCGCGGCGGTCGCCGGTGGGTTCCTTCATGCGGGCGTACCGTTTGACGGTGGCGAGGCTGGCCTCCCACGGCCGGGGTCCCGCGGAACACTCCCTGCTCCCGAGACCCGGCCGCCTGCACCCGCTGCGTCGGGACCGCTCCCGCAGCGCCCGGCTGCGCTGCACGCCGCTCCTGCCCGGCATCCCGCTGGCTCCGCAGGCCGCGACCGCAAACGCGAACGGGGCCCGGCATCTGGGTAGGCGCCGGACCCCGTCCGAGAGTGGAGCGCCAGGCCCGGGTTGCACGGACTCTTCCCACTGAAAGTAGGACGTGCTCTGGTAGCACCGCTGACGCCTGACGAGGAATCATATCCCTCGTGACAAGAAGAATATTAGCAGCTCGGGACCCATGCGCCGAACCACGGTCGCGGGGCCGCCCCCGCTTCCGGGCCTGCGTGTCACGGCGGCCGGTCGGAGGCCTCGGGGGTCGGCGGTCTCGGCGGGCAGGTCGCCGTGATGGCGGCGGGCGACGACCTCCAGCCGTATCGGCTTCTGGCTGCGCCGGTCACGGTCGACAGGCCCCGGGTTGTGGACGGCGCCGGGTGTCGTGAGCACCCGTCCGGTTTCGATGACGAACAGCACAGCCCGGATCTGCGTGGTCGGCGCGAGGCCCGCTGGCCTGACCTGCGCCCGCATCCTGCAACAGCACGGCATCGAGGTCACCGTGTGCGACGCCGACGACGCCGTGGACTCCTGCGACCCGGCGGGACGCTCGACCTGCACGCCGACTCCGGACAGATCGCCCTCGCGGACGCCGGGCTGCTCGACGCCTTCACGGCGCAGGCCCGGCCGGAGGGCCAGGTCAAGACTCGCCGCGACTACCACGGCACGGTCCTGGCGGAGTTCGCCCCGGGCCCGGCGTCGAGGCCGCGCCGGAGGCGTGCCGCCTGCTCGTCGACCGCCTGCGGCCCGGCACCGTCCGCTGGGGCCACCGGCTCGTCCGCGCGACCCCGCTCGGCCACGGCCGGCACCGCCTGGAGTTCGCTGGCGGCACCACCGTGGAGGCCGTCCTGGTGATCGGCGCCGACGGGGCGTGGGAAGGTCCGTCCCCTGGTCAGCGACGCCGCCCCACAGCACCTGGGGGTCTGCTTCCTGGACGCCTGGTTCGACGAGGCGGAAAGCGCCTGGAAGGACATCCCCGCAGGGCCCCAATCTCGCGGTCGGGGCCTTGCGGGGTGCGCGGGCGTATCGGAACTCCCGCTCGACCGGCGGGCCTCACGTGAGAACCACGACAGCCCCTCGTGGTCTTCGACGATCGGTGCGCGGGCCTGTCTGGCCGCCCGGCCCGATCGAGATCAGCACCTTGACAGTTCGGCCCACGCCCTTGAGGCCGCCCGGGCGGCGGCCCGCCGGGCCCGGGTGGCTGGGGCTCCGCGGGCGGGACACAATCGTCGGGGCGGCGCGCGACCCGCCACGCCGCCGGTGAGGCGGAGTACTCGACCGGGAGGCGACAGTGACCGGTGTGACCAGCGCCGATCTTCTCGTGGACGCGTTCGACAGGATCCGTGAAACGGTCGCCGACGTGGTCGACGGCCTGACCCCCGAGCAGTTGGCGTTCCGGGTGCGGGACTCGGCCAACCCGATCGCCTGGCTGGTCTGGCACCTCACCCGGGTGCAGGACGACCACCTCGCGGATGCGGCCGGCCGTGAACAGGTGTGGACCGCCGAGGGCTGGGCGGACCGGTTCGCCCTGCCGTTCGCCGTGTCGTCCACCGGCTACGGGCACCGGTCCGCGCAGGTCGCCAAGGTCACCGCCACCGCCGACCTGCTCTTGGGCTACCACGAGGCCGTCCACGCGCGGACCGCCGACTACGTGCGCGGCCTTGACAACCGATCCCTTGCCCGGATCGTCGACGAGTCGTGGCAGCCCCCGGTGACCCTGGGGGTGCGTCTGATCAGCGTGATCGCCGAGGACCTCCAACACGTCGGCCAGGCGGCCTTCGTGCGCGGCCTGCTGACCCGGCGCCGGTGACCCGGGTCGGTGATCGGGCATTGGCCGGGTGCGAGTCGCCCTGGTCCGAGGATCCCGCCGTCGTCGGTCACCGATGCCCAGCGGGGGCTGCGGTCCCGGGTGCGTCGTCGTTCGGCCGGCCAGGCGGCGGCGTTGAGGCCGTGGATCATCCTGGTGTGCGCCGAGGGTCACTCGATCTCGGAGGTGTCCGGGCGGTTCGGCATCGTCCCGAACACGGTGCGCACCTGGCGTCGGCGCTTCATCGAGCGGGGCCGGTGCCCGAGTGCCGCAGTCAGGAGTGCGTCGCTCGGGCACCACCACGCTCTTCGCCGCGCCCGACACCGCCATCCGGAGCCGGCTCGCCGACCGGAACGACGACCTTCGCCCGTTCATCCGGACCAGGACCGCCGACGAGATCCTCGGCAAGGCCGCCGACTCCTGCCGACGAATCTCCGGCACAGGTCACTGGAGTGCGGCGAGCTGGTCGACCAGGTCGCCGAGGCCGAGCGAGCCCTGGGCGAGCGCCTTCATGTGCCAGGTCTTGAGATCGAACGCGGCGCCCTGCCGCCGGCGGGCGGCTTCACGCCCCCGCAGCCAGGCACGTTCGCCCAGCTTGTAGCCGATGGCCTGGCCGGGCCGGCCGAGGTAGCGCACGATCTCGCTGTCGCGCAGTTCGGCGGGGCTGCCGTTGTACGTGGCCATGAACTCCGTGGCGAGCTCGGGAGTCCAGCGCTCGCCGGGGTGGAAGCCCGCATCGGCGGGGACGGCCAGGCCCAGGTGCATGCCGATGTCGATGATCACCCGGATGGTGCGCAGCATCTGCTCGTCGAGGAAGCCGAGGCGGTGGGCGGGGTCGGTGAGGAAGCCCAGGTCGTCCATGAGCCGTTCGGCGTACAGGGCCCAGCCCTCGGTGTTGGCGCTGACCATGCCCAGCGTGGTCTGGTAGCGGCTGAGCCGGTCGGCGAGGGCGACCCACTGGGCGAGTTGCAGGTGGTGGCCGGGGACGCCCTCGTGGTACCAGACGCTGACGAGCTGCCAGGTCGGGAAGGTGTCGCGCCCGAGGGTGGGCAGGTAGGTGCGGCCGGGGCGGCTGAAGTCCAGGCTGGGGCCGGAGTAGTACGGTGTCGCGGCGCTGCCTGCCGGCGCGATCCGGGACTCCACCCGGCGCAGGGGCCCGGAGATGTCGAAGTGGGTACCGTCGAGCGCGGTGATCGCCTGGTCCATGAGCTGTTGCAGCCAGTCGCGGATTGCTTCGTTGCCCTGGATCGTGTGGCCGTGCTGTTCCAGGTGGTGCATCGCTTCTTGGACGCTCGCTCCGGGCAGCACCCGTTCGGCCTCGGTGCGCATCTCGGCGGCGGTGCGGTGGAACTCGTTCCAGGCCCAGGTGTAGGCCTCGGCCAGGTCGAGATCGGCGCCCGTGTGGTGGCGCACCGCGAGCCGGTAGCGCTCTCGTCCGACCGCGTCCGGGGTATCGATGGTGGCCGGCGTGTAGGTGTCGCGCAGCCAGTCGCGGAATCCGGCGACGGCGGTGGTGGCTCGGAGCGCGGCGGTGTCCAGTTCGCCGCGCAGCCGTTCGGGGCCGGGGGAGACGAAGTCGGCGAACCACCCCGCGCCGCTGGTGTCTTCGCCGGTCCAGGCGGTGAGCTGGTCGACGACTGCGGCTGCCTGACGGGGCGCGGCGAGCAGGCGCCGGGACATCCCCTCGGTGAGGGTGGCGCGGTACCCGTCCAGTGCGGCGGGCAGGTTGCGCAGTCGCCCGGCCACCGCCGCCCAGTCGTCGTCGGTGGTGGTCGGCATGAAGGTGAAGATGTCCCGCACGTGGTGGACGTGC
Organism: Kitasatospora sp. NPDC001159; assembly: GCF_053598235.1. Lineage (NCBI taxonomy): Bacteria > Bacillati > Actinomycetota > Actinomycetes > Kitasatosporales > Streptomycetaceae > Kitasatospora > Kitasatospora sp. NPDC001159. The sequence continues at coordinate 6,279 of NZ_JBSFJV010000029.1, read as the reverse complement.
GCGCCGATGTTGCGCAGTTGGCGGAAGTTCTCGCCCGCGTCGTGGATGGCCAGTTCGGCGGTCAGGCGCTCCCTGAGGAGCTTTTCGCAGGTCAGGTCGGCGGGGTCCGCGCTGGTGGGGACGGTGTCGAGTGCGGTCAGGGTGCGTCGGGCGATGTCGGCGAGCGCTTCGAATCCCTCCGGGGAGAGGTCCGGCTGCCGGTCGTCGCCCGGGTGCACGCCGAGCCAGGCGGCCTTCAACGGGTCGTGCGCGGCCACCTGGTCGAGGTGGCGGTCGGCGATGGTGCGCGCGGTGATCGTTTCTTCTGCCATGGCGCCATCCTGGCGCAGCCGTCTGTCGGCCGCCCGATGTTTTCGCCGCAGGTGCTGCTCGGCCGGTGTCGGTGTGCTGGAGCCGGTTGCGGGCGGTGACGCGGTTCGGGTCGGGTCGGACAGGCCATCGTGGCCGGTGAGGACGGTGTGGTGGCCGTCGTCGGCCAAGGGTTGAGTACGCCGGTCAGGCCAGTGCGGTCATGTGGTCAGGGTGGTGGGTGGCGACGTCGTGGGCGGCTTGGACGAAGGTGGCGACGGCTGCGGATCGCGAGGCCTCCGGCCAGGCGACCATGACCGCGCTGGGGCTGAGGCCGGTGACCGGCCGGTATGCGATGTCCGGGCGCTGGTGCCGCTCGGTGGTGGAGCGTGACAGGAACGCCACCGCCTGCCCCAGCGCGACCACCTCCAGGAGTTGCTCGACGCTGGCCACGAGCGGCCCCTCAGGAGTGTCAGCCGGCGCCAAGCCTGTGTGGCCATCGCCTGCTTCCGCTCCGTCGCATCCTGTGTAGTAGGCGGTGGTGGAGGGGGCGGCCCCTTTCCAGCGCGGGATCGGTTCGCCCTTGAGGTCGGCCAGCCGCAGTCGCCGGCGTCCGGCCAGGCGGTGCGCGGCGGGGAGGACGGCCAGTCGCGGCTCGACCACGAGCGTCTGGGAATCCAGCCCTTGACCGTCGAACGGGCTGCGCAGCAGCGCTACATCGGCACGGCCGTCCCGCAGCATGGCGATCGGCTCTCCGCTGCCGCCGACGACGACTTCAGGCGGCGGCAGATGCGAACCCGTTCCCCGGTAGGCGGCGAGGATCTCCCGCAGCAGCCCGGCATCGCCTCCCGGCTTGACCGCCACGACGAGCCGGGGTGTCGGCTGACCGGCCCGGCGTGCACGCCGGGCCGCCGCGTGCACCGCGTCGACCGCGATCCGGGCCTGGTCGAGCAGCACCTGACCGGCGGTGGTCAGCCTCACCTGCCGGGTGGTGCGCTCCAGCAGGCGTACACCGAGCCGGGACTCCATCTGGGCGATCGCCTTCGACAGCGGGGGCTGCGCCATCCCCAGGTGTTGCGCGGCCCGGCTGAAGTTCAGTTCCTCGGCGACCGCGATGAAGTACCTCAGCTCCCGCACCTCCAGCTCAGTCATATCTGTGGACTATAGATCCAGAGTCTTCTGGTCTTTCCCTTCCGCCCGTGGGTGAGGGGAGGCTGGGTGCCATGACGACTTCGCAGAAGACTGCTCTGATCACCGGCGCGAACAAGGGCATCGGCAAGGAAACGGCGCGCAGGCTCGCAGCCCTCGGCATCACCGTGCTGATCGGCGCCCGCAACGCCGAGCGTGGCGAGGCGGCGGCCGAGGAGCTTCGCGCGGGCGGCGCCGACGTACGGTTCGTTCCGCTGGACGTCACCGACGAGACCTCGGTCCAGGCCGCCGCCCAGCACATCGACGCCACGTTCGGCCGCCTCGACATCCTCGTCAACAACGCCGCGATCGCCGCCGGACCGCAAGAGCCGAGTGAAACCCCAGCCGCTACCGTCCGGCAGGTCTACGAGACCAACGTCTTCGGCGTCATCGCGGTGACCCACGCCATGCTCCCCCTGCTCCGCCGCTCCGCCGCCGCACGCATCGTCAACATGTCCAGCGAACTCGGCTCCCTCACCCACCTGGCCGACCCGGGCAGCCCGTGGTCCGCCTACTACTCGATCCTCCTCCCTTACTGCACCTCGAAGAGCGCGCTGAACGCGATCACGGTGCTCTACGCCAATGAACTGCGCGCCGAAGGGATCCTGGTCAACGCGGTGAGTCCCGGCTACTGCGCGACCGACCTCAACCGCCGCACCGGGATACGCGCGGCGGAGGAGGGCGCGGCCGTGGCGGTTGACCTGGCGACTGTGGGCGAGGACGGCCCGACGGGCGCCTTTCTGGCCGAGGACGGGCCGATTCCCTGGTGAGACCATGCCGTGCCGTCTCCGCCCGAAGCCTGCCGGGGTGTTTTCAACCCCCGCCGTGACGATCACTGGCCTCTTGCGCGGCGCCCATCCCCACGGGCCTTACTGGTAGTTGGTGGGCGCACAAGCCAAGACGGGCACGACGTGATCACTCATCTCGCGGAGTCAGCATCAAGGGCTGGGCCGCGGGTCAGCCGGTGGTTTCCATCGCGGTTGTGTGCTCGTCGTGTTCACGCAGCAGGCGCATGACGGTGGCGGGTGAGGGGTGCTGGCCTTTCTTCGTGCCGGTGGTGATGACGAGGCGTTTGGCGACGGACGACGCGGACAGCACCGCGCCAGGCGTCCAGGCCACCACCTGGTTCACCCCCCAACGCCACGGCGGCGACACCCTCATCATCGAAGTCCCCGCCTGGGCCAGCCACCCCGACCCCACCCGCCCAGCCCACGACCCCCGCACCCACCTGACCGCCTGCGCCGACCAGCTGCGCCACCGCGGACAGCTACTCACCAACCTGCTGGACACCGCCCAGCCCCACCTCGACGACACCCCCCTACTGCGCGCCGCGCACACCCCGCTGACCGCACTGCGACAGCTCGCCGACGAATGGGACCCACAGATCGCCGGAGAGCGCCTCTTCCAGCCCGGACTCATGACCCAGGCCCGGCTCGAAGGCATCGACCTGTGGGCACACCGGCTCCCCGTACGCACGGCCGCCCTGCTGCGCCGCGCTATCGGGGCAACCCACGATCACGCCTCACCGTCCGGCGAACGCCTCGACCACCTCTTGCAGGACTGGTGCGCCCAGTACCAGGAGCGCTTCCAACCCACCTCCCGACGCGAGGGCTTCAAGGCCGCCCTACCCACACACGCCCAATGGCCACGGCGAGATGGGGATGTACGAGCGCGCATCCCCTCAACGGGCCGGGGTGGTGCCGTGGTGCCCATCGGCACCGCCCGAGTCAGCCGGGTCCGCCAGGGGTGACGGCCGTCAGCCGGCCAGCGCGTCGTACACGCCGCGACCCGTCCGCTGCGCCCGCCCGGTTTTGGCGAGGCGTTCGAGCATCGTGCGCACCGCGTCGACCGCTCCGTTCTGGTCGTCGAGTCCGAGCAGGACGGTTACCTCCCTGGCTCGCAGCGGGCCCTTGCCCTGTCCGAGGACGGCCAGCACGCTCTCGGCGTCGGTCAGGCGCCGACGGCCCGCCGCCGTGCGCGCGGGCGTCATCCGGAGAACCGGTCCCGTTCGGCCGAGCCGGGCTACGACGAGGAGTTCCACAACCCGACCGGCTTCCGCGGCGCCCGCGACGAACTCCTCATCTTCGCCTGCCAGCAGGACCCCCAACACGAGCTCTGGATCTCCATCGAATAGCTGATCAGGAGCGCCGGAGGTGTAGGTGGTGAGGTCGACGCGGAGGCCTCGCTCGGTCCGGGCCGCTTCGACTCCCGACTGCAGGGGTTGGGAGGTGAACCAGGACCGGCCGAGGACCTCGGTCGCTCCGGTGTCGTTCACGGAGGAATCCCCTTTCGGTCCGGAGGCTATCGACGGGTGTCGACATCGGGCCCGTCGGCGAGACGGGCTTCGAGGTCGGCGACGCGGCGGTCCTGGAAGCGGAGGTTGGAGCGGGCTGCCTGGAGCCGCTCTTCCAGGGTTCGATTGTCGGCGGTGAGCTGGCGGACGCGCTGCTTGAGGGTGGTGTTCTCTGCGGTGATCCGCTGGATGGCCTCCTCGGTCCATTCGGCTTCCAAGTCTCGTATATAGCCAAGGAGTTCGCCGGTTCGGGTGCGCTGGGTGAGGATCTCGGCGTGGGCGGCCTTGAGGGCGTCCTCGGCGTTCTGGTGCTGCGCAGCAGCCCCGCGGCCATGGACTCCCTCGCAGCGCCCATCGGCGGGCAGCAGTTGACCCCGGCTGCCGATGTGTTCGCCCGGCTCCGCGCCGCCGGCGGCGACCAGTGACCGCCCCCGCCGCCCGGGACGACCTCCCGGCCGCAGGCCTGCTCGACGGCGTCGGCAGCCCACTCCAGCACTCGCCGGTGCCTGTCCTCCACCTGCCGGGCCGCCAGCTCGCCTGGTGTAGGTCATTGCACCTCGGCTGGCGACCTTCGGCGAAGTCGTGGTGCGGTATCGCTTATATGCCTGACCAGCGGAAACACGCCCGTCTCTCTCGGGAAAGACAACGGCTTCTCAGACATATCCCAGGTAGTTGTTTAGGTATTTCTTATCTTCGTGTCCGACCTTTAGTAGGGGCGTCCTGGTGCCAAATTCGGAAGGGACGACTTGGGGGTGGGATTTTGGCCGTGACCAAGGCAGATAAGGGCCCTGAGATGGGGCGGGCGGGGACGGGTGGGATGTCTCGGTTGCGTGATAGGTGGTTCGGCCGGATGACTCTGCGTGGTCGGCTGGCGTCATTTACGGCTGCGGCTGTGTCACTGGCTGTGGTGATGTGTGCGGTGACCGGCTGGTTCGTGGCCCGCGGGGAGATGACCGCTCAAGTCGATCAGACTCTGGCGCGCGCATGGGCACCAAATGTCCATGCGTCTCCCCAATCCGAGATCAGAGCGATGAACGACTGGTGCCGCGGGGTCGTCACTCAACCGTGGATGACGAGGGACACCATTCCCACGGTGATCTTCGCGGACGGGACGTCCTGTCCACCGAACGACACCCGGTCCGTGAAAGTCACGGATGACGATCTGCCGGTGGCGAGCAGCGGGACATGGGGGACAGGCGCGCACTCCTACTTCCGCGACGGACAGCTGGCCAACGGTGACGCCGTGCGTGTGTATGTGGTCAGCTACGGACCTGTCGTGTTCAACGGCGAGCCCACCACTGCAGCCGTCGCGCTATCCCAGCCCCTGCGCCCGGTACACGACGCACTGCTCGGACTTGCCCTGATCACGACCATCACAGCCGCACTGGTGATCGCGGCCTCGGCTTTCGGCGCACTATGGCTCGCGCGTACAGCCCTGCAGCCCGTCGACCGACTCACCCAGGCGGCAGAGAACATCGCACGCACCCAGGAGCCGGGCACGACCATTGACGTGGCCGGCAGTGACGAGATTGCCCGCCTCGGCCAGGCATTCAACGCCATGAGTACCGCCCTCGCCCATTCCCGCGACAGCCAGTCGCAGCTAATCGCCGACGCCGGCCACGAGCTGCGCACCCCGCTGACTTCCCTGCGCACCAACATCGATCTACTGGTCCGCAGCGAGGAGACCGGGCGGGCACTGCCCGAGGGCATGCGCGCAAAGCTTTTCGCCAACCTGAAGGCTCAGATGGCGGAGCTGTCTACCCTCATCGGCGATCTGCTGGTCCTCTCCCGCCCCCTGCCATCGGCGGGGGCCGCTCCTGTCGCCGCGCTGGGGCTGCACGACATTGTCTCCCGTGCGCTGGACCGTGCAAGGCTGCGCGGGCCCTCTCTGGTGTTCAACGTTGATCTGCAGCCCTGGTACGTATGGGCGGATGCGCACACCATGGAGCGGGCCGTGGTCAACCTCCTCGACAACGCGGTGAAGTTCAGCCCGACCGACGGCGCCGTCGATGTTTCGCTGACCTCCGGCGTTCTCACGGTTCGCGACCACGGACCGGGCATCGCGCCCGAAGACATGTCGCACGTGTTCGACCGGTTCTGGCGCGCGCCATCCGCGAGGCAGTTGCCCGGCTCCGGCCTGGGCCTGGCGATCGTCGCACAAGCGATCCGCAACGCTGGCGGCGAGGTGTCACTCGCCCCCGCGGCACCCGGGCCAGATGGCACGACGGGCGGTGCGGTGGCCACCGTAAGGTTGCCGGGCTCGCCGACACCTCCGCCCTGATCGCCGCGTTCAACCGCAAGGACGACCTCCACCCCGGGGCGCCGAAGCCCTGTCGCTCGCCCGGGTGCTGATCATCTCCCCGACGGTGATGACTGAGCTCGACCACCTCCTCACCCGCCGGGCCGGGGAGGCTGAGAAGCCGTTATCAATCCGGGCGTGATCGTGTGATTCCCGCTGGTCAGGCATGACGCGGAGGGGTGTGCGGGCAGTATTGGCGCGTCGTGTCGTC